>NZ_JAFBEP010000023.1 GCF_016908775.1 Defluviitalea raffinosedens
AGATAGGCTTAAGGTGAAAGCATGGTAACATGTTGAGCTGATAAGTACTAATAGGTCGAGGGCTTGACCTAAGAAAGCTTTAGCAGACAGTGTTTGGTTTTGAAGGTATAATATGGCCCATTGGTCAAGCGGTTAAGACACCGCCCTTTCACGGCGGTAACAGGGGTTCGAGTCCCCTATGGGTCATGAATATATGATTTTCGGTGGCGATGCGTCTATGGGAAACACCCATACCCATACCGAACATGACGGTTAAGCCATAGACGGCTGATGGTACTTGGCGGGAGACTGCCTGGGAGAGTAGGTGGCTGCCGAAATTAACGGGGTGTGGCTCAGCTTGGCTAGAGCGCTTGATTTGGGATCAAGAGGTCGCAGGTTCGAATCCTGTCACCCCGATTCAAAGTATATATTACATATATTACCTTTAAGTATGTGCCTGTAGCTCAGCAGGATAGAGCAGTGGCCTTCTAAGCCACGTGTCCGGGGTTCGAATCCCTGCAGGCACGCTTATATGGTGGATATAGCTCAGTTGGTTAGAGCGCCAGATTGTGGCTCTGGAGGCCGTGGGTTCGAGTCCCACTATCCACCCTGATTAATTATTTGGTAATGGGGGCTACTAGCTCAGTCGGTAGAGCACTGGACTTTTAATCCAGGTGTCCCGGGTTCGAGTCCCGGGTAGCTCATATTTTAAAAAATGCGCGAGTGGCTCAGTGGTGGAGCATCGCCTTGCCAAGGCGAGGGTCGCGGGTTCGAATCCCGTCTCGCGCTTTACAATTCAAAATTTAACATTGGGTAGTCGCCAAGCGGTAAGGCACAGGACTTTGACTCCTGCATGCGAAGGTTCGAATCCTTCCTACCCAGCCAGAGCACCTAAAAAGGTGCTTTTTTATTACATAGGAAATTCCTTCGAATTTGATATACAATAAAAAGCCTTCCGGTTACATTTGAATATCAATATATAGAAAAAGCCAGATACTAAGTTTGCAGTATTGACTGTAAACTGTAGTGCCTGGCTTTTACTTTTAGACATTATAGCAGCGAATTAAATCTTCCAAAGTATCTCTTCTTCGGATTAATATATGGTCTCCGTTTTCTTTGATGAGAACCTCGGCAGGACGAAGGCGATTATTATAATTTGAGCTCATTACATGGCCATAAGCGCCTGCGTCTAAAACGCCTAATAAATCTCCTTCAAAAATTTCTGGAAGTAATCTGTTTTTTGCAATGATATCTCCACTTTCACAAATATTTCCTACGATAATTACAGGTTCTTTTTTAGTTGATGGAAGATCAGAATTTCTATAAATTTCTATGTCATGGTGAGAATCATACATAATTGGCCTTTGCAAGACATTAAATCCTAAGTCTGTTCCGACATATTTGTTGTCATAATTTATTTTAATAGCATGAACTGTTCCTAATAGAACACCGCATTCAGCTGAAATATATCGACCGGGTTCAATTTTAAAGGTAATATTCTTTCCATAGGATTTTACCCATTCATTTAAAATCGAATCCAGTTCTTTTCCCAGGGAGGATAAATCTAAACGCGCTTCATTTTCTTGTTTGTGATAAGGAATACCAAATCCTCCACCTAAATCAACAAACTCAAGATCTTCAAAGTTTTCAGCTAAAGATAAGATAGATTTTATTCCTTGTATATATGCAGATCCTTCCATAAATAATGAACCTATGTGCTGATTGATTCCTACCAATTTAAGATTATATTTTTTAAGAATTTCTTTCACTTGAGGAATGAAATTTGGATCAACACCGAATTTTGTTTCTTTTCCTCCTGTGATTACTTTTTTATGGTGACCTGCGCCTACACCAGGATTGAAGCGAATCGCAACAGAGCCACCAGGATTGATTTTTCCAAATAGCTCTAATTGAGAAAGGGAATCTACACTTACAGTAATCTTTCTGTCAATGGCAAACTTCATTTCATCTGCGGATACATTATTGCTTATGAACAATATTTGCTCGGGTTTAAATCCTGCCTGTAATTCTAAAAATATCTCTCCCGGTGACATGGCGTCTACATTTAAACCTTCTTCAAGAGCAATTTTTAGGAGTTGTAAATTACTATTTGCCTTAACGGAATAGTTAACAGAAAAATTAGGATAAGATACGAGGTTTTTCATTTCTCTGCAACGTTCACGAAAAATTCGCTCATTATAAACATATAAAGGACTTCCATATTCTTCTATTAATTCAAATGGATCAGAATTGCCGAAAAAATTAAGGCTTTGCGTTACATTTGAATATACATACTGCATTTTAAAACTCCTTTCAAAAAATCTTTTAGCTGTATATGTTTTATGCGGCTTTAAACAAATTACTCGTATTTTAAGACTATATTATTTTTGATAATAGTTGTCAAGTATTTCGATGCAATTTATAGATTTTTGTTACAATTGCAAGAAAATATATTGGTAATTCATCATATAGAATTCTTTTTGACATACTTTTTTATTACAAGGATAATCTGGATTCTTTCTTATAGTACATTTTCTTTTTTTATTATATAATACATAATACGAGATAATAGAAGATTGAAACACTATTAGGAGTGAAGAAATTTGGATATTTTTGAATATACCCGACAAAAAACAATGAAAAATGAATCTCCTTTAGCGGCAAGGATGAGACCTGCAACTTTGGAGGAGTTTGAGGGGCAAGAACATATTATAGGAAAGGACAAACTTCTTTATAGGGCAATTAAGGCTGATCAATTAAGTTCAATTATTTTTTACGGTCCTCCCGGAACTGGTAAGACGACTCTGGCAAAAATCATTGCAAATACTACAAAATCTGAATTTTGTCAACTGAATGCAACTACATCGGGAAAAAAAGAAATTACTGAAGTAGTGGAAGAAGCAAAGACTCGATTAGGCATGACTGCCAAAAAAACAATTCTGTTTATAGATGAAATTCATCGCTTTAATAAGGCACAGCAGGATGCTTTGCTTCCCCATGTGGAAGATGGAACAATTATTCTTATTGGAGCAACAACAGAAAACCCTTATTTCGAAGTGAATAAGGCATTGGTATCCAGGTCAAGAATATTTGAGCTTAAACCTTTATCTCAGCAAAATATTAAAAATTTAATTCTTAGAGCATTGAAAGATGAGAAAAAAGGGCTGGGTAGTTTCAATGCAGATATTACTGACGAAGCATTGGAATTTTTAGCTGATATGGCTAATGGTGATGCAAGAGCGGCGATTAATGCCATAGAATTAGGAGTACTTACAACACAACCTTCCGAAGATGGGAAAATTCATATTACTTTGGAAGTAGCACAGGAATGTATTCAAAGAAGAGCGCTCAATTACGATAAAGATGGGGACAATCATTATGACACCATATCTGCTTTTATAAAAAGTATGAGAGGTTCTGATCCTGATGCTGCTGTTTATTATTTGGCCAGAATGCTTTATGCTGGAGAAGATCCAAAATTTATAGCCAGAAGAATTATCATATGTGCTGCAGAAGATGTTGGAAATGCAGATCCTAATGCATTGCAGGTAGCTGTCGCCGCAGCACAGGCAGTCGATTTTATCGGTATGCCTGAAGGAAGGATCATATTAGCACAGGCAGCTATATATGTTGCTTGCGCTCCGAAGAGCAATGGAGCCATTGTGGCTATAGATGCAGCACTGGAAGATGTTAAAAATATCAGGATTAAGGGTATCCCCTCTCATTTAAGAGATGCTCATTACCCGGGAGCTAAAGAATTAGGCCATGGGGCAGGATATAAATATGCACATGCATACCCAGGAAATTATGTCAGTCAGCAATATCTTCCGGATGAACTTCTGGATCGCGTGTATTACATTCCGACAGATAACGGATATGAAGCTGTTATCAAAAGTATTCAAGCTTCAAGGAATTCCGCCCAGTTTTAATGATTCGCAAAAAAGCCCGGAAATGATCCACTAAATATTACAGCGCCTCGTCTATAGGCGCTTTTTTATTACATAGGAAATTCCTTCGGATTTCTTGTCCCAAAAGTCTTTTGGCAGAATGGAAACTTACCCGTATTGCAGTTTGTCGGTTTTGTCATAATATTGTTTTTTACATTATTATCCAGATATATATTTATATTTTATGTAAATACTAATGGCGTAACAAATAATTAATATTTTAAGGAGGATTCATTAAATGGCAAAAAACAATAATAACAAAAATAACAATGAAAACAGAAACAATAACGACAATTTAGATTTTGCAAATGAATTGGTTCCTGAAAACGAAAAAAATAACAAAAACAATAAAGACAAAACTAACAAAACAAAATAGTAAGATCTGTTAGGATTACAATCAAAATCCCCATGTTTTCATGGGGATTTTTGCTGTAATAATGTATTGACGGACATAAAAAAGTAATATATACTAAAAGAACCCCACCCAGGGTGGGGATAGAAGGAGGTGTTAAGATGGTAAAAAAGCAATTTGAAATCTCTGGTATGACTTGTGCAGCTTGTGCCAGAGCTGTTGAAAGAAGTGTAAAAAAACTAAACGGCGTAATAGAAGCAGGGGTTAATTTAGCTTCTGAAAGATTGAACATAGAATATGATGAAGAAAAACTGGATATATATCAGATTATACAAGCTGTAGAAAAAGCAGGATATAAGGCTAAAGAGCATACAGAAGTTAAGGAAGTCCATTTACCTATAGCCGGAATGACTTGTGCAGCCTGTGTCAGGGCAGTAGAACGCTCTCTTAAAAAGTTGGACGGAATAGAGAGTGTCAGTGTGAATCTTGCTACTGAAACCGCTGCGATAAAATATAATCCTTTTCAATTGAGACTTTCAGATATAAAGGAAGCAATCATTAAGGCAGGGTATCAACCCTTGGAGTCAAAAACGGAAAATCAGACGGACAATGAAAAAGACCGAAAGGAAAAGGAAATAAAGAGATTGTGGCATCAATTTACTTTATCCGCAGTATTTGCAATTCCTCTCCTTTATATAGCCATGGGACATATGGTCGGTGCTCCCTTGCCGGCTTTCCTGACAGGACATCATAATGCGTTAAATTTTGCGTTGATTCAATTAATTTTGACCATTCCTATCGTTATTGCAGGACGCAAATTTTACACCGTAGGTTTCAGAACATTATTTAAAGGAGCTCCGAATATGGACTCGTTAATTGCATTAGGAACCAGCGCAGCAATTCTTTATGGCTTGTTTGCAGTATATAAAATCATTACAGGAACTCCCCATGAAGTTGAAGCTTATTCTATGGATTTATATTTTGAATCGGCTGGTGTCATTATTACACTCATTTCTTTGGGAAAATATCTCGAAGCTGTGGCGAAAGGGAGAACATCTGAGGCGATTAAAAAATTAATGGGGCTTGCGCCTAAAACAGCTGTTTTGATTAAAGAAGGAAAGGAAATAGAAATTCCTATTGAAGAGGTACAGGTTGGAGATATATTATTGGTTAAACCAGGACAGAAAATTCCGGTAGACGGTGAAGTTATTAAGGGAAATACTTCCGTGGATGAATCCATGCTGACCGGAGAAAGTATTCCTGTAGAGAAAAAAGAAGGCGATCAAGTTATAGGTGCCAGTATTAACAAAACAGGATCTATACAGTTTAGAGCTACTAAAGTTGGAAAAGATACAGTTTTGTCTCAAATTGTGAAGCTGGTAGAAGAGGCTCAAGGATCAAAAGCTCCTATTGCTAGGCTTGCAGATATTATCAGTGGTTATTTTGTGCCAATAGTATTGATTATAGCATTCATATCAGGGGCAGCGTGGTACTTTACTGGCCATTCTCTTATATTTTCACTTACGATGTTGATTTCCGTATTGGTGATTGCCTGTCCATGTGCATTGGGATTGGCAACGCCAACAGCGATTATGGTTGGGACCGGTAAAGGAGCAGAATATGGAGTTTTGATCAAAAGTGGAACAGCTCTTGAAACCGCTCATAAGGTGCACACCATTGTTTTTGATAAAACAGGCACTATTACAGAAGGCAGACCTGAGGTGACGGATATTATTACTGCGAATGGAATAAGCGAAGAAGAAATTCTTTCTTTGGCAGCATCTGCAGAAAAAGGATCTGAGCATCCACTAGGGGAATCGATTATAAGGGCGGCGGAGAATAAGGGAATTATGTTACAAGATATGGAGACATTTAATGCGATTCCTGGCCACGGAATAGAAGTAACGATAGAAGGAAGGCAAGTAATCCTTGGCAATAAAAAACTCATGGATGACCGAAATGTGAATATCCGAGAATTTGAAACAGTATCTGATCGATTGGCTATGGAAGGGAAAACCCCTATGTACGTAGCAGAAGGGAACAGGCTGCTTGGAATCATTGCGGTGGCCGATGTGGTAAAAGAAAATAGTGCAAAGGCAATTAAAAAACTTCATGATCTGGGCATCGAAGTTGCTATGATTACAGGAGATCATAGAAGAACTGCTGAGGCCATAGCCAGAAAGGTTGGCATTGACAGGGTATTTGCTGAAGTTTTGCCAGAAGATAAAGCCAATGAAGTTAAAAAATTGCAGGAAGAAGGAAAAAAGGTTGCAATGGTTGGAGACGGGATTAATGATGCTCCTGCCTTGGCTCAGGCTGATGTTGGTATTGCCATTGGTTCTGGTACAGATATTGCAATGGAATCCGCAGACATTGTATTGATGAAAAGCGATTTGCTGGATGTAGTTACTGCTCTTCAATTAAGCAGAAGTACAATAACAAATATTAAGCAAAACTTATTTTGGGCATTTTTCTATAATAGTGCAGGAATTCCTTTGGCAGCAGGAGTATTTTACGCCTTTGGAGGACCAAAACTTAATCCTATGTTTGCCGCAGCAGCCATGAGTTTTAGCTCTGTTTCTGTACTTTTAAATGCCCTTCGACTGAAGAAATTTAAGCCAGCTAAGTAAATCTTATGATTTATAGATTTATAATAAATTAAATAATGGAGGCGTATATAATGAAGAAAAAACTTTATATTGAAGGTATGAGCTGTGAACACTGTGTGAAACATGTAAAAGATGCCTTAAGTGAAATCCCTGGGGTCGGTACTGTAGAAGTAGATCTAAAAAATAAATATGCAATCGTTGAATCAACAGCTGAGATTTCTGATGAGACATTAAAGAATGCCGTAGTTGAAGAAGCTGGGTATGAGCTTATAAAAATTGAGAATCTATAGATGAATAACCCTCGAGGATCTTATGTCCAAGAGGGTTATTATATGTTTCTTTTCAATATCTTCAGATCTTCTTTTGTAATACTTTGAAGTAAAAATAGGAAGATAATGTAGGAAGCAGCAAGGGCGATAAGGGTAAAAGTCATGGACCAGCGTAAAGAGAACTGAGTTAATAGATAATGGTTCATGATATATTTTGCAGTTAAAGCAGATGAAGTTGCGGCTAAACCTGGTCTGATCACCCATTTGCTCAGTTCTAAAGTTAATGAAGTAAATTTAAGAACTTTTCTTAAATGTAACAGAGTGATGGTAATGGAACTTACTATGACTGCCCATAGAAAACCTTTAAATCCAAACATGGGTACAAAAAAGTAGATAAAGAGTATAGAAATGATCGATCCAATAACATTGTGTTTAAAGGTAGCAACCTGTTGCCCCAATCCATTTAATATTCCGGCTAAAGTAGTCTGAAGGTAAAAGAAGGGGCATATCCATGCCATTGAATAAAGCATATCGCCTACGTCTTCTTGGTTATAAACGGTTAACCCCAATTCTTTGGAAAACACTGCAAAAAGGCAAGTGGCCCCAATCCCTATTAAAGATGTAAAATGGATTGATTTAGAGACTGTCCGATGAATTTGTCTGGTATTGTTTACAGCCTTGGCTTCAGAAACGGCAGGCACCAGTGCTACGGATAAAGAGCCTGTTACCATAGAAGGAAAGAAGATCAAAGGCATGGCCATTCCGCTGAATTGACCATATATGCTTATTGCTTCGGTGTTGGACATACCAAAGGCTTGAAGCTGTATAGGAATCATAATATTTTCTATCGAACTTAAAAGAGATGTGATAAATCTGTTGCCTGTCAAAGGAATCGCCATAGCCAGTAATGCACTATATGCTTGAAACAAATTTAACGTTGGCTTTTTGATTATTTTTTTTCTTTGCTTATTTCTTTTATAGGATATGCATACATATAGGAAGGATATGAATTCTCCTGCACATATTCCGATGACGGAAAGTGCACATGCATAAGACAATCCTTTTGGAATAAAGAAAGAAGCTAAAAAATATATAATAAGCATTCTTGAAATTTGTTCCAGAACTTGAGAAACAGCTGGTTTTGTCATTTCCTGCATACCATAAAAATATCCTTTTATAGATGATGCAGCCGCCATAAAAGGAACACATACAGCCAGAATTTTTAGTGATAAGATCGTCCTAGGTTCTTTAAGGATTGATGAAGCAATCCATGGAGCAAAATAATAAATGAATGCGGAAATAATAAATCCTATTCCTACGGATAATAATACAGATATTTTTACTATACGATGCATGTTACCATATTCTCTTTTGGCATTTTCTTGAGCAACCAGTTTAGATACGCTTAAAGATATTCCTGAAGCTGAAATAGTCCAGGCGAGCATATAAATAGGAAAGATCAGCTGATAGAGTCCCATGCCTTCTGCTCCGATGAGATTGGACATGTAAATTCTATAAATGAATCCAAGAATTCTTGTGATAAAACTGGCAGCAGTTAGGATGAGCGCTCCTGTTACCAAATTCTTTTTTGCCATGCAGCACCTGCTTTCAATTCGGACGGTACTACAATTTATTCTAAAAGAACTTGTACTATGCAATATTAATGACGAATATTTTGCATTTCATTTTATAAGATGTTATGGATGTTTGGTTTTAGAGAGAAGTTCATTTTTCATACACAGAACTTCAACAAAGAAGCATTAAGGTTGAGAAATATATACTTTTTCTGTATAATTATAATTATAAAATGAAATTTCACAAAGGATACATTCCTTAGAAAAATAAGGAAAGAGGGGCTTCGATGGAACTTAATGAATGGAAAAGAATGTTAATTCCATATGAACAAGCAGTTGAAGAACTTAAAATAAAATTTAAAGGAATAAGAAATGAGTACAGGAAATTAGGTGAATATTCACCTATTGAATTTGTAACGGGCAGAGTAAAAAAAATATCAAGCATTTTAGAAAAAGCAAAGAAAAAGCAAATACCTCTTACTGAGATAGAAGAAAAGATAGAAGATATTGCAGGTATCAGAATTATGTGTCAATTTGTCAAAGACATTAATAAAGTTGTTGAATTGATTCGTGCACGTGACGGTAAAGATTTGAAAATTGTTGAAGAAAGAGATTATATCAAAAATATTAAACCCAGTGGATACAGAAGTTATCATATTATTGTTTTGTATCCTGTCCAGACGGCAGAAGGGCAAAAGGAAATCCTAACTGAAATTCAAATACGTACATTGGCAATGAATTTTTGGGCGACGATTGAACATTCTTTGCGCTATAAATATAATAAAAATATGCCTGACTATATTCAGCAGCGGCTTATTAAGGCAGCAGAAGCTGCTTTTATCCTAGATCAGGAAATGGCGGAAATCAGGGAAGAAATCTTGAAAGCAGAAGAGCAATTCAGAGCAAAATCCAATATTGTTTCAGATATATTTTGCAATATACACAATCTGTGCAGTGGCGGCATTGAAGAAGCAGGGGAACTGTACCAAAAATTTTGGGAATTATGGGAAGAAGGAGATATTGAGAAACTTCAAGATTTCAACAAAAAGGTAGATACTTTGGCAGAAATTTATGGTGCACAAAAGTTAATGTGATCAATCATGTTATATGGCACACCGAAAGGTGTGCCAATTTAATGTGACGGCTTTGATCCAAAGTATTGATAAAAATCTACTTTAATTCTGCCGTTGTAGAGTTTTCGCTTTTTATCTGCTTTTTTACCATACAGCTTTTCAAAATTTTCAACGGAAGTAAGAATGTACACAGACCAAGTATCTTGATTCTTGAAGATATTTCCCAGAGTGCGATAGAGTTTGGCAACTTCTTGTTCTTCTCCGATTCTTTCCCCATAGGGAGGATTACTAATTAAAATTCCATAGGGTTCTTCGATTTTAATTTTTTTTGCATCTTTTACTTCAAAGTAGATACAGTCGTCAACTCCTGCTTCAATAGCATTTTCCTTTGCAATCTCAATAGCGTTGGGGTCAACATCGGAAGCAAATATTTTAATTTGACTATTTTGGTCAATAGCTTGAAATGCTTTTGCCTTTTCTTTTTTCCAAATTTCTTTGTTAATCTGAGGCCAAGCTTCGCAGGCAAAGGATCTGCCTAATCCTGGAGCAATATTTCTTCCTATCATAGCGGCTTCTATGGGAATGGTCCCTGAACCGCAGAAAAAATCATACAGTCTTCTGTTTTTATTCCAATAGCTTATCTGGACTAAGGCAGCAGCAAGGGTTTCTTTTAATGGGGCTTCTACAGATTTTGTCCGATAACCTCTCTTATGAAGGCCGGCTCCACTTGTATCAATTGTTAAAGTAACAAGATCTTTTAAAATAGATACTTGGATTTTATATTCCGGACCAGTTTCATGAAACCATTCCACATGATATTTCTGCTTTAATTTCTCGACTACTGCTTTCTTTACGATGGCCTGACAATCAGGAACACTATAGAGTTTTGATTTAACAGACTTTCCTACGACAGTAAATTTTGCATCTTCTATGATCCATTGCTCCCAGGGAAGAGTCTTGGTCTTTTCAAATAACTCATCAAAAGTATATGCTTCAAATTCTCCTATTTGTAAAAGAACACGGTCCGCTGTACGAAGCCATAGATTCGTTCTGACTATGGCTTCTTCATTGCCTGTAAATGTAACTTTGCCGTCTGAAACCTGGACGTCGGTATATCCTAAATGAATTAACTCATTTTTAACAATGGATTCCAGTCCAAAGGTAGAGGTTGCAATTAGTTTTATATCTGCCATAATTATTCTCCTTATTAAAGTATTCCTTTCTTCATTATGTACATTTTATGGACAAATCATCATAATCATCATCATATCATAAAGAAAACGTTTTGAAAAAGAAAAATTGATTGACGAATGCACTCAATAATAGTATTCTTATAAAATTGGTTAAGATTTATTTTTTAAAATTCAATAATTCTGCACAAAATGAATGTGGATGATATAATGGGAATAGCGGTTAATGAAAATCTATTGACAGTAAAAAAATAAAGTGTTATGCTTATACTAAAAAGCCGACTACATAGGTAGGAATTGAATCTTGAGGTGAGAGTATGAAATTATCTACTAAGGGAAGATATGGATTAAAGGCAATGGTTGACTTGGCAGTCCATAGCCAGGATAAGCATATTGCGTTAAGGCATATAGCTGAGAGGCAAGACATATCTGAGCACTATCTGGAGCAATTAATTGCAGTTCTAAGAAAAGCTGGATTGGTAAAGAGCATTCGAGGTGCTCAAGGAGGTTATTCCCTAGCTCTTTCTCCAGAAGAAATCACAGTAGGAGATATCCTAAGGGCCCTAGAAGGGTCTCTGGCGCCAGTGGATTGTGTGAGTGAAAATCCAGTGTTTGAATGTACTGGATTTAATTGTTGTGTTACAAGAACCGTATGGAAAAAAATAGGCGATAAAATTAATGAAGTCGTTGACTCCATTACCCTTCAGGATTTAATAGAAGAGTATGAAAAATTAAATCATGACAAAGAGTATATGTATTATATCTAACTTTGACAAAGTTTAAACGAGGAGTGATCAAACATGCAGAAGATTTATTTTGACCATGCTGCTACAACTGCTATGCATCCACAAGTTGTAGAAGCAATGTTGCCATACTTTACAGAGAATTTTGGCAACCCATCCAGTATCTATGAAATTGCAAGAAAGAATAAACAAGCTTTAGATGAATCAAGAGATAAAATTGCCAAATTATTAGGTGCAGATCCTAAAGAAATCTATTTTACCAGTGGCGGAACAGAATCTGATAACTGGGCTATTAAAGGAATTGCTGAAGCTTATAAAAATAAAGGAAACCATATTATTACTTCTGCAATTGAACATCATGCAGTACTTCATACTTGCGAATATTTAGAAAGCCAAGGCTATGAAGTGACTTATCTTCCTGTAAATGAATATGGACAAGTTGATCCCCAGGATGTTTTAAAGGCTATCAAGGATACAACCATTCTCATTACTATTATGTATGCCAATAATGAAATTGGCACAATTCAGCCTATCGAAGAAATAGGGAAAATAGCAAGAGAAAAAGGCATAGTATTTCATACGGATGCTGTTCAGGCTGTGGGACATATACCCATTGATGTGAAAAAAGCAAATGTTGATTTACTTTCTCTTTCAGGACACAAATTTCATGGTCCTAAAGGCGTAGGTGTATTATACATAAGAAAAGGAGTAAAAATTAAACCTCTGCTTCATGGGGGTGCACAAGAAAGGGGCCGCAGAGGCGGAACCGAAAACGTGGCAGGTATCGTAGGTTTAGCTAAAGCTCTGGAACTGGCACTCGAGAATATGGAAGAAAATAATAAAAAGATGACTGAACTCAGAGATTATATTATAAAAGAAGTTACCAGCAGAATAGACCATGTAAAATTAAATGGTCATCCTACTGACAGATTGCCTAATAATATTAATTTTACTTTTGATTTTATTGAAGGAGAGTCACTCCTGCTATTATTAGACATGAAAGGGATCTATGCATCCAGCGGTTCTGCATGTACATCGGGTTCATTAGATCCATCCCATGTATTGCTGGCAATTGGTCTTCCTCATGAAAAAGCTCACGGTTCCCTGAGAATTACCCTAGGAGATGAAAATACCAAAGAAGAAGCAGATTATTTCTTGGAGGTATTGCCATCTATCGTTCAAAGATTAAGAGATATGTCTCCTTTATATGAAGCTTATAAAAAAGAACAAAATCTATAACAAAAAAAGAGGTGCTTAAAAATGATGTACAGTGAGAAAGTAATGGATCATTTTATGAATCCTAGAAATGTTGGAGAAATTGAAAATCCTTCCGGAGTAGGAACGGTTGGAAACGCTAAATGTGGAGATATAATGAAAATATATCTTGATATTGAAGATAATATTATTAAGGATGTAAAGTTTAAGACTTTTGGATGTGGAGCAGCTGTTGCAACAAGCAGTATGGCAACAGAATTAGTAAAAGGTAAAACCATACAGGAAGCAATGAAAGTAACCAACAAAGCAGTTATGGAAGCTTTGGATGGATTGCCGCCTGTAAAAGTTCATTGTTCTGTATTGGCAGAACAGGCTCTTCAGGCTGCTTTATGGGATTATGCACAAAAAAATGGAATAGAGATTGAAGGATTGACACCGCCTAAAGAGGATGATGATCACCATGATATTCCAGAGGATAATGAGTAAATTATTTGAGGTGAAGTAATGACTAAAAAAAAGGTTGTTATTGGAATGTCTGGTGGAGTGGACAGTTCAGTAGCTGCATATCTTTTGAAAGAGCAAGGATATGATGTCATTGGAATGACCATGCAAATTTGGCAAGATGAATCAAGAGATGAGATAGAGGACCACGGTGGCTGCTGTGGTCTCTCTGCTGTTGATGATGCAAGAAGAGTATGCCAAAAAATTGGAATTCCCCATTATGTAATGAATTTTAAAAATGATTTTAAGAATAAAGTCATTGATTATTTTGTAGAGGA
The DNA here is from genome assembly GCF_016908775.1 of Defluviitalea raffinosedens. Lineage (NCBI taxonomy): Bacteria > Bacillati > Bacillota > Clostridia > Lachnospirales > Defluviitaleaceae > Defluviitalea > Defluviitalea raffinosedens. Next base: position 13,731 of record NZ_JAFBEP010000023.1, read on the forward strand.
ATATACGAAAGGCAGAACACCTAATCCTTGTATTGCATGCAACAGATATGTCAAATGGGAATCCATGCTTCATAAAGCTCTTCAATTAGGGGCGGATTATATTGCCACCGGGCACTATGCGAAAGTTGTATATTTATCAGATATCGGAAGATATGCTCTTAAAATATCTTCTGCAGTTGGGAAAGATCAGACTTATGCATTATATAACCTTACTCAGGATCAACTTAGGCATACATTAATGCCTTTGGGAGATTATGATAAGGATACTACCCGTAAAATTGCAAAGGAAATTGGATTACCTGTTGCGACAAAACCAGACAGCCAAGAGATCTGTTTTATTCCTGACAATAATTACGGTAACTATATCGAGCAAAATTATGATTTTTCAATTCCTAAAGGGAATTTTGTAGATACAAAAGGTAATGTATTAGGAAAGCATAAAGGAATCATTCATTATACAGTCGGACAAAGAAAGGGATTAGGAATATCCTTTGGCAAACCGATGTATGTCGTAGAAATCAGGCCTCAAACCAATGAAGTGGTATTGGGAGAAAATGATGAGATTTTTCAAAAGGTTTTATATGCAGACAATCTTAATTTTATGCCTTTTGAAACTTTGGAAGGGCCTATGAGAGTTCATGCGAAAATTCGATACAGTCATAAGTTGGCTCCCTGTGTTATAACGATGCATGATGATCATACAGTAAAATGTGAGTTTGATGAACCTCAGAGAGCTATTACCCCTGGGCAGGCAGTTGTGTTTTATGATCATGATATGGTTGTAGGGGGAGGCACCATTTTATTTGGGGAAAATAAGTGAATATAAAGTTAATTAATAAAACCCTTGGGTATCCCAGGGGTTTTATTATGCAAATGATTCTGTTTTTGCAAGTTTTTGAAATTATTGTTTTTACAAAAGGCAATTTTAATAAATTAAATTATAAAAAATATGATTAATTACTAAAAAAATTGGAGATAAATCATAAAGAAATTACAAAAAACAATATAGGGTTGATTTTATTTTTTTCTACATGTTAGAATGTTTATGTTTGCATACAACATAAAAAAGCAGGGGGTTAGATATGGAAGATTACACCAAGATTATTTTTGCTCTAATTGGAGGTTTAGGATTATTTATTTATGGGATGCAGATTATGGCAGAAGGCCTTCAAAAATCTGCAGGAAATAAGATGAAAAAATTGTTAGAGATCCTGACAAATAATCGTTTCATGGGTGTGTTGGTTGGTGCCGGTGTTACGGCTATTATTCAAAGCAGTTCTGCCACTACAGTTATGGTAGTTGGTTTTGTGAATGCCGGATTAATGAATTTAACTCAGGCTGCAGGCGTCATAATGGGAGCAAATATTGGGACCACAGTTACTGGTTGGATTGTATCCAGTGCAGAGTGGGCAAAGTTGTTAAATCCTTCTGAATTGGCTCCATTAGCGATAGCAATTGGAGTTGTCATGATGTTATTTGCGAAGAAAAAAGCTATAAAGCAAATTGGTGAAATTATTGCAGGGTTTGGTATTCTCTTTGTTGGATTAGATATGATGGGAGATGCGGTTAAGCCACTTAGAAATTCTCCGGTCTTTGCAGAAGTATTTTTAACTTTAGGACACAATCCTCTTTTAGGAGTTTTCGCAGGATTTGCAGTTACAGCGATCATTCAAAGCAGTTCGGCTTCCGTAGGGATTCTTCAGACTTTGGCGGCGGCTTCTTTGGTGCCCTGGAGTGCTGCTGTATACATCATTATGGGACAAAATATCGGTACTTGTGTTACAGCAATGCTTTCAAGTATTGGTGCGACAAAGAATGCAAAGAGGGCAGCCTACATCCATTTATTATTTAACATAATAGGAACAATTATATTCTCAATACTTGCTGTTGTATATTTTTATTTTATTAATCCACATTTTGGTTTGGAATTAATTGGTATGACTGAAATAAGTATTGTTCACACGATCTTTAATATAGCCAATACAATCATTTTATTTCCTTTTGCTGGAATGCTTGTTTATTTATCAGGAATATTTGTTAGAGGAAAAGATGAAGAAGATGAAAGTGGTCTTCGTCATTTAGACGAAAGAATTCTTGAAACACCTACTTTTGCAGTTGAAAATGCTATTAAAGAAGTGGTAAGAATGGGGCACATGGCTGCAGAAAATACAAAATTGGCTATAGAAGCCTTGCTAGAGAAGGACGAGAAAAAAGTAGAGAAAGTATTTAAAAGAGAAAAAAATATTAATGTTCTTAACAGAACCATTACACCATACCTTGTTAAGATTTCAAATTCCCCGATTAATGAACAGCAAAGTTCTCTTGTTACAGGCCTGTTTCATACTGTTGGAGACATAGAAAGAGTAGGGGATCATGCAGAAAATATTGCAGAATTGGCTCAGTTTGCAATTGAGGAAAAAGTACAGTTATCGGATTCAGCAATACTGGAATTAAGGACGATGGCTGAAAAATGCATTGAATGTTTTGAAGATGCAATCCGGGCACGGGAAGAAAATGATCCAATATTGGCTAAGTCAGTAGAGCCTAATGAAGATATGGTTGATAAAATGGAAAAGGAACTTCGTAAAAGACATATAGAACGACTTGCTAAAAATGAATGCAGTGCTACATCAGGAGTAGTCTTCCTTGATGTAATAAGCAATTTAGAAAGAATCTCGGACCATGCGTCAAATATTGCTCTTTCAGTTCTTGACGGCCATAAATAATAAGACTTTAGTAAGGTAAGTTTGTACCATATTTTTTGAAATTTTTCTTGATATTTTGTATCATATTCGTTACAATATAAACGAAGATACAAAATATCTTTTTTTATTTAGAAGGTTTATTTTGCATATAAGGAATTAAATTTTACCGATTTGCAAATTCTTAAGGTTTTTGCATATTTTCTTTTAGCTTATGTGGGACCTAAATCGTACAGTGGGACAATAATGTACCCGAGGGGCGTTCATATGACAAATTTACATGTGACACTTCAGAAGATTATTCCTGAAGGAATTTTAGATTTAGAAAGAAGATATGAAATTTTAAAGACAGTTTTATATTCTGCTCCTATAGGAAGAAGAGCTTTGGCAGCTCATTTGAATCTTTCCGAAAGAATCGTCAGAGCTGAAGTTGATTTCTTAAGACAAAATGCTTTTCTTAAAGTTACTTCTTCAGGAATGGAAATCACTTCAGAAGGATATACTCTTGTCCAGGATTTAGAACATTTAATGTATGAAATTAAAGGTCTCACTGAATTGGAAAAAAAGGTTTCAAAGATTTTAAATATTAATAAAGTGATTATTGTTCCAGGAAATTCTGATGAAAATGATATGTTTAAAAAAGATATCGGGAAAGCAGCAGCAAGGCTATTGCTAAGTATGATCAGACCGGGAAACACCATTGCAATTACCGGAGGAAGTACGGTAAATCAAATGGTAAAGGCAATTCAGCCCTTAGGCAGCACGTATGATGATGTGTTCGTTTTGCCAGCCAGAGGAAGTGTAGGGCACAGAGTAGAATATCAATCCAATACCTTAGCTTCTGAATTGGCGCAAAAATTAGGGGCAAAATATAAATTGTTGAATATTCCCGATCATTTAAGTAAAAAATCTTTAGAGAGTATTATTAAAGAGCCAGAGATTCAAGACACCCTTGAAAAAGTTTCAAAAGCAGACATATTAATTTTTGGAATTGGGAATGCTTTAAAAATGGCAGAAAAAAGAGGACTCTCAGAGACTATTTTAGATTTCTTAAGAAGAAAAGAAGCTGTTGCAGAGGCATTTGGATATTATTTTGATCCCAGTGGTAATATTGTATATACTTCCCGATCTGTTGGAATTAAGCTAGACGATATTAAAAAAATTCCTTATATGATTGCAGTGGCAGGAGGAACTTCTAAGGCTCAAGCGATCAAAGCAGCAGGGCATCTGCTCAAGCATGGTTGCGTTGTGATGGATGAAGGTGCTGCAAATGAAATTATTAGGTGTGCAAAATTATAATTTGTGGTATTATGTTATGGGGACAAATTTTAGTCTTCATAACCTAAAATATAATTTAAAAATATTAGGAGGAATGAAAAAATGGCAAAAATTGCAATTAATGGTTTTGGACGCATTGGACGTAATGCATTTAAAGTAGCGATCGCACAAGGATTGGATGTTGTAGCAATCAACGATTTAACAGATCCTAAAACATTAGCTCATTTATTAAAATATGATACTTGCTTTGGCAAATTCGAAGGAACAGTTGAAGCTAAAGAAGGCGCTTTAGTTGTTAATGGAAAAGAAATCAAAGTGCTTGCAGAAAAGAATCCAGCTGATCTTCCTTGGAAAGAATTAGGTGTAGATATCGTAATCGAATCTACAGGTATTTTCAGAAAGAAAGAACAAGCTCAATTACATATTGATGCAGGTGCAAAGAAAGTTATCATCTCCGCTCCTGGAAAAGGAACAAAATCTATTGTTATGGGAGTTAACGAAGGGGATTATAACCCAGCTGAAGACCATATCGTTGACAACGCTTCTTGTACAACAAACTGTTTAGCACCATTTGCTAAAGTGCTTCATGATAAATTTGAAATTAAGAGAGGAATTATGACAACAGTTCACTCTTATACAAATGACCAAAGAATTTTGGATTTACCTCACAGTGACTTAAGAAGAGCTCGTGCTGCTGCTGAATCCATTATTCCTACAACAACTGGTGCTGCAGAAGCAGTTGCTAAAGTTATTCCTTCTCTTAAAGGAAAATTAACTGGTATGGCTATGCGTGTACCTACTCCTACAGTATCTGTAGTTGATTTAACTGTAGAATTAGGAAAAACTGTAACAGTTGAAGAAGTTAATGCTGCTTTAAAAGCTGCTGCTGATGACAAAGTATTAGGATACACTGAAGAACCATTAGTATCCATCGACTTCAAAAAAGATCCTCGTTCCTCCATCATTGATGGATTATCCACAATGGTAATCGATGGAAACTTAGTAAAAGTTGTTTCCTGGTATGACAATGAATGGGGTTATTCAAACAGAATTGTTGACCTCACAAAATACATTGCAGAACGTTTATAATTAGGTAGACCAAAAGGTCCGGTTTTGTAGTTATGACTATAGGACCGGACCTTCTTTTAATAAATCGGATTGAGAATATTGAGGAGGGAAACCCATGCTTAAGAAAAAGTCAGTTGATGATATCCAAGTTAAAGGGAAAAGAGTATTAGTTAGATGTGATTTTAACGTACCATTAAAAGATGGTGTTATTACAGATGAAAATAGACTTGTTGCAGCACTGCCAACCATTAAGAAATTAATCAATGACGGTGGAAAAGTAATTCTTTGCTCTCACTTAGGAAAACCAAAAGGAGAACCTAAACCAGAATTATCTTTAGCACCTGTTGCAAAAAGATTAAGCGAATTATTAGAAAAAGAAGTAGTATTTGCAAAAGATGATACTGTAGTTGGAGAAAATGCAAAAAAAGCTGTTGCTGAAATGAAAGAAGGAGACGTTGTTCTTCTTGAAAACACAAGATATCGTAAAGAAGAAACTAAGAATATTGATGATTTTAGCAAAGAACTTGCAAGTCTTGCAGACGTATTTGTAAATGATGCTTTTGGTACAGCACACAGAGCTCACTGCTCCAACGTTGGAGTTACTCAATTCATCGAAGGAGACTGTGCAGTAGGGTATTTAATGCAAAAAGAAATTGAGTTCTTAGGTAATGCAGTAAACAACCCAGTAAGACCTTTCGTTGCGATCTTAGGCGGAGCAAAAGTATCTGACAAAATTAATGTAATTAATAACCTCCTTGATAAAGTAGACACATTAATTATTGGCGGCGGAATGGCTTATACTTTCATAAAAGCATTGGGTCATGAAGTAGGTAAGTCATTATTAGAAGCTGACAAGATTGACTATGCAAAAGAAATGATTCAAAAAGCAGAAGAAAAAGGCGTAAAATTATTACTTCCTGTAGACCATGTAGTGGCTCAAGAATTTAAAAATGATACTCCATTTAAAGTAGTACCAAGAGGAGGAATTGAGCCTGATTGGGAAGGTCTTGACATTGGACCAGAAACAAGAGCACTTTATGCCGAAGCTGTAAAAGATGCTAAAACAGTTGTTTGGAACGGACCTATGGGCGTATTCGAATTTGAAAACTTCGCGCAAGGAACAATGGCAGTTGCAAAAGCTTTATCAGAAACAGATGCAACAACCATTATCGGTGGAGGAGATTCTGCTGCAGCAGTAAACCAATTAGGATTTGGCGATAAGATGACTCACATTTCTACTGGTGGCGGAGCTTCATTAGAATTCCTTGAAGGTAAAGAATTACCAGGCGTGGCAGCAGCAGACGACAAAGAATAATTCAGGAGGCTTTATGATGAGAAAAAAAATTATTGCAGGAAACTGGAAGATGAATAAAACTCCTTCAGAAGCGGTAAAATTAGTAGAGGAATTAAAGCCTTTAGTAAATACTACAGATGTTGATGTAGTATTTTGCCCTCCTTTTGTTTGTCTTCCAGCTGTATTAGATGCAGTTAAAGGAACAAACATCGCTGTAGGTGCTCAGAATATGCATTATGAAGAAAGCGGAGCATATACAGGAGAAGTTGCACCTAATATGTTGGTAGAGTTAGGTGTTAAATATGTTATTATCGGACATTCTGAAAGAAGAGCTTATTTTGCAGAAACCGATGAAATCGTAAATAAGAAAGTTCTCAAAGCTATTGAACACAACCTTATTCCTATTATTTGCGTAGGAGAAACGTTAGAGCAGAGAGAACAGGGGATTACAGTTGATTTGGTTCGACTTCAAACCAAAATTGCTTTAAAAGATGTTCCAGCAGAAAAAGCGAAAGATGTAGTCATTGCTTATGAGCCTATCTGGGCAATTGGTACTGGTAAAACAGCTACATCAGAGCAAGCTGAAGAAGTTTGTGCTGCAATTCGTCAAGTAGTTGCAGAAATTTATGATGCTTCTGTAGCTGAATCACTTCGCATACAATACGGCGGAAGTGTAAATGCCGAAAATGCAAAAGAGCTTTTTGAAATGGCAAATATTGATGGAGGCTTAGTTGGTGGAGCAAGCTTGAAAGTAGATTTTAGCAAAATTGTGAATTACAACAACTAAGATTGTTCATAAAAGGAGTATTAAAATGAGAAAAAAACCAACCGTGTTGATGATCCTTGACGGTTTTGGATTAAATGACCGCTGTGATGGAAATGCTGTATGTCAGGGGAAAACCCCTGTACTCGACAGTCTCATGAAAAAATATCCTTTTGTAAAAGGATATGCCAGTGGAATGGACGTAGGCCTTCCTGAAGGTCAAATGGGAAACTCTGAAGTAGGGCATTTGAACATTGGAGCAGGTCGAATAGTATACCAAGAACTGACAAGAATCACGAAATCTATTCTAGATGGAGACTTTTTTGAAAACGAAGCACTGCTCAGTGCAGTTGAAAACTGTAAGCAAAACAATTCTTCCCTTCACCTGTATGGTCTTTTATCCGATGGTGGTGTACATAGTCACAACACACACCTGTACGCACTGTTGGAATTAGCAAAAAGACATGGTTTGTCAAAGGTTTATGTACATGCTTTCTTAGATGGCAGAGATACTCCTCCTGCATCCGGTAAAGATTATGTTCAACAATTACAGGACAAAATCAATGAACTCGGTGTGGGAAAGATTGCAACCGTGATGGGAAGATATTATGCGATGGACCGTGACAACAGATGGGAAAGAGTAAAACTTGCATATGATGCGATGGTTTTAGGTACCGGAGAAAAAGCCGAAGATGCAGTGCAGGCAGTGCAATTATCTTATGAAAATGAAGTTTATGATGAGTTCGTGCTTCCAACAGTTATTCTGACCAATGGTGAACCAACGGCTATGATTCAACCTCATGATTCTATTATTTGCTTTAATTTTAGACCTGACAGAGCAAGAGAAATCACAAGATGTTTTTGTGATGAAGAATTTAGTGGTTTTGAAAGAGCCAACGGTTTCTTCCCAGTGAAGTACGTTGCTTTTACTGAATATGATATCACCATTAAAAATAAATCTGTTGCCTTTAAGCCTACAAAACTTACAAAAACTTTTGGAGAATATCTGGCTGAAAAAGGTTTAAAACAGCTTCGTCTTGCAGAAACTGAAAAATATGCTCATGTGACTTTCTTTTTCAATGGTGGAGTAGAAAAACCAAACGAAGGAGAGGACAGAATATTAGTTCCATCTCCTAAAGTGGCGACTTATGATCTCAAACCAGAAATGAGTGCCATTGAAGTTACAGATCGTCTTGTTGAGGCAATTCTTTCTGAAAACTATGATGTCATTATTATTAACTATGCAAACCCTGATATGGTAGGACATACAGGTATCATGGGTGCTGCAGTTAAAGCGATAGAAACAGTGGATGCTTGTGTAGGTCGTGTAGTAGATGCAATCTTAAAAGTAGACGGTCAAATGTTTATCTGCGCTGACCATGGAAACTCAGAACAATTGGTTGACTACGAAACAGGAGAACCTTTTACAGCACACACGACAAATCCAGTACCATTTATCTTGGTAAATGCCGGTGAAGGAATAGAATTAAGAGAAGGTGGAAAACTAGCAGATATTGTCCCCACTCTTCTTGACCTAATGGGACTTGAAAAACCAGAAGAAATGACTGGAAATTCTCTTCTCATTAGAAAGTAGTAAAGACCTGCTTAATAATAATTTTATATTATTGAAAGGAGAAGCAAAATGAAGGGATATTTAGAAATCTTAGACGTATTTGCTAGAGAGATTCTTGATTCCAGAGCCAATCCAACAGTAGAAGTTGAGGTTATTGTTGATGCAGAAGGAAGACAAGTAGTAGGAAGAGCTGCTGTACCTTCTGGAGCATCAACAGGAGCTTTTGAAGCTGTAGAATTAAGAGACGGCGGAGACAGATATGTAGGTAAGGGTGTTCAAAATGCAGTGGATAATGTTAACAACATTATTGCAGAAGAAATCATCGGTATGAATGCTCTTGACCAAGTTGCAATAGACAAAAAAATGATCGAATTAGATGGGACACCAAACAAAGGTAAATTAGGTGCTAATGCAATTCTTGGGGTATCTATGGCTGTTGCAAAAGCAGCCGCAGAAGCTTTAGATATGCCATTATATCAATATCTTGGCGGATTTAATGCTAAAGTGATGCCTGTACCAATGATGAACATCTTGAATGGCGGAAAACATGCAGATAACACAGTAGACCTTCAAGAATTCATGATTATGCCAGTTGGTGCAAAATCCTTCAAAGAAGCTTTAAGAATGTGTGCAGAAGTATATCACAGCCTTAAGAAAGTATTAAGTGAAAAGGGATTATCAACTGCAGTAGGTGATGAGGGTGGATTTGCTCCTGACTTAGCAACATCAGAAGAAGCAATCCAAGTTATTATTGATGCAGTTGAAAAAGCAGGATACAAACCTGGGGACGATATCCGTATTGCAATTGATGCTGCTGCTTCTGAATTATACAATGAAGAAACAAAGAAATATCACTTCCCTGGCGAAAGCAAAATGAAAGGTCAGGAAATAGCAAGAACTTCTGAAGAAATGGTTGCTTACTATGAAGAATTAGTAAATAAATTCCCAATTATCTCTTTGGAAGACGGTTTAAACGAAGAAGACTGGGAAGGATGGAAGCTGTTAACTGAAAGATTAGGTAAGAGAATTCAATTAGTTGGAGATGACTTATTCGTAACCAACACCGAAAGATTATCCAGAGGAATTGAATTAGGTGTTGCTAACTCCATCCTTATTAAAGTAAACCAAATCGGAACATTAACCGAAACTTTCAATGCTATTCAAATGGCTAACAGAGCAGGAATGACAGCAGTTGTTTCTCATAGATCCGGAGAAACTGAAGATGCAACGATTGCTGACATTGTTGTAGCTGTAAATGCAGGACAAATTAAGACCGGAGCACCTTGCCGTTCTGACCGTGTTGCTAAATACAATCAGCTTCTTCGCATTGAAGAAGAATTAGGCGATGTAGCAGAATATTTAGGTTTGGATGCATGGTTCAATTTAAAATAACTTATTGAATGAATCACACATTAATTATATGGAACGAATGAATTAGTTATATGGAACGAAATTGATATGGAGCGAGATCACTCGGCAGAAATGCCGAGTATTTTTTTCTCAAATCATCTTGCTTAAAAAATTTTGATATGCTAAAATGAAAACATTGATGATAGGAGGTGTAGAAGTGAACGTACTTTCAATTATTTTATCTGTTATATATGTACTATTGGCTATTGGATTAATTACTATTGTTCTCCTTCAGGAAGGAAAATCAGCAGGTTTAGGAAGTATAGGTGGTGCAGCAGAAACCTATTGGGGAAAAAACAAAGCGCGTAGTTTGGAAGGGACTTTTGAAAAATATACTAAGATCGGTGCAGGATTATTCATTGTTCTTGCCTTGATCCTTAATATTTTGATTAAATAAAACACACTTTGTATATGCAAAGTGTGTTTTTTGCAACTAAACGTTTTTATGTTTATCCTTTGATTTTTAGAGCATACTAAAGATAAATCCTTAGAATACGAAGGAAGAGGTGGAACAATGGATCAAAATGAAAAATTAAATGAAAAACTAAAAGATAGAAAACAGCTTATATTGGATTTTATGCAGCATAAAGATTACACGCCCATGAAGATTAAAGAACTTTGCATGATCTTGCAGGTTCCAAATAAAGAAAGAGATATACTCGAGCAAATCCTGGATGAATTGATTCAGGAAGGTAAAATCATTAAAACAAAACGGGGCAAATTTGCAATTCCTGAAACCTTAAACATGGTTATCGGAACCTTTCAGGGCAATGCTAAAGGATATGGATTCTTGATATTGGATGATCCTGATGCAAAAGATGTTTTCATTCCTGCAGAAGGTGTTAACGGCGCAATGCATAAGGATAAAGTTCTTTGTAAAATCACTAAACCTGCAGTGGATGGGAAAAAGGCTGAAGGAGAAATTATTCAAATTCTTGAACGTGGTTCTGATAAGATCGTAGGAACCTATGAGCAAAGCAAATACTTTGGCTTTGTCATTCCTGATGATAAAAATTTTGCAAAAGACATCTTCATTCCTAAAGGAGATAATCTGGGGGCAGTTACCGGACACAAAGTCGTGGTAAAAATCACTGACTGGGGAAAAGACAGAAGAAATCCTGAAGGAGAAATCATAGAAATTCTGGGACATATTAATGATCCTAAAACAGATATCCTGGCAATCATCAGACAATTTGACATGCCTACGGATTTCCCAGAAGAGGTAATGAAACAGATTCAAAACATTCCAGAAGAAGTACAGGAAGAAGATATAAAGAATCGTGAAGATCTTCGAAAAGTCAGGATGGTTACTATTGATGGGGAAGATGCAAAGGATTTAGATGATGCTATTTCTCTTGAAAAACTTCCTAATGGATTATACAGATTAGGCGTACATATTGCCGATGTAACCCATTACGTAAAAGAAAATACTCCTCTTGATGAAGAAGCTTTGAAACGAGGAACCAGTGTTTACTTGGTTGACAGAGTGATTCCTATGCTTCCTCATAAATTGTCCAATGGCATTTGCTCTTTAAATGCAGGGGTCGATCGACTGGCATTAAGCTGTATAATGGATATTGATGAGGATGGCATTGTTCGAAATCATAGGATTGTAGAGTCGGTTATAAATATCAATGAACGAATGACTTATACCAATGTTAAAAAGATATTGGTAGATCAAGATCCGGAACTAATGGAGAGATATAAAGATTATATTGACTTCTTTAAACTCATGGAAGAATTATGTCTTATTCTCAATAAGAAAAGGGATAAAAGAGGCGCAATTGATTTTGACTTTGAAGAAGCCAAAATTATATTGGATAAAGAAGGGCGTCCTATAGATATTCGTCCCTATGAAAGAAACATTGCCACAAGAATTATTGAAGAGTTTATGCTAGTATGTAATGAAACTATTGCGGAAGACTATTTCTGGCAGGGAACACCTTTTATATACCGTTCTCACCAGGATCCTGATCCTGAAAAAATACTTAAGCTCTCTACTTTTATCAGCAATTTTGGATACAGGATCAGAGGAACTTCCAATATTCATCCAAAAGATTTACAAAAAGTTTTGTCAGATATAGAAGGAAAACCGGAGGAAAATGTCATTAGTCGTTTGGTTCTTCGTTCTATGCAGCAGGCAAGATATACGCCCAGTAATGACGGACATTTTGGACTGGCAGCAAAGTATTACTGTCATTTTACATCGCCCATAAGACGCTATCCTGACTTACAAATTCACAGAATTATTAAAGCAAATTTGCATGGAAAACTGGATGAAAAAAATCAAAACAGACTTAGAAAGAAAATGCCTGATGTTGCAAAGCATTGCTCCATCAGAGAAAGAGTGGCTGAGGAAGCAGAAAGACAAACTGAGCAGCTGAAAAAAGTAGAGTATATGAAGGACAAAATTGGAGAAGTATATGATGGTATTATTTCAGGCATTACTTCCTGGGGGATGTATGTTGAATTGCCCAATACAGTAGAAGGTTTAGTGCATGTTTCGGATATGGATGATGATTACTATATTTTCGATGAACAGCATTATTTATTTATCGGTGAAAGAACTAAAAAAATCTACAGATTGGGCGATCAGGTAAAAGTTAAAGTTATAAAAGCTGATACCATTCAAAGAACGATTGATTTTTCCTTGGTATTCCCTGATGATGATACGGAGGAAAAAGAGGCAGAGGAGATATAATATGGGGTTCTATGATACATTAAGTACTTATTATGATAAAGTTTTTCCGCTTTCAAATCCTTGTAAAGATTTTATAGAAAAGAATCTTTTACAGGATAAGGGGAAAATCTTGGATGTGGGATGTTCCACCGGAGAACTGGATATTTTTCTCGGGGAAAGGGGATATAAAGTTTTAGGTATTGATTTAGATGAAAAAATGATTCAGATGGCCAATGAAAAGTTAGACGGTAGAGAACTTCCAGTTGAATTTAAAGTAATGAATATGGAACATTTGGGAGCTAATTTATCCGGAAGTCAATTTGACGGGATTATATGCATAGGCAATACCCTGGTACATTTACCGGGAATTCCTCAGATTAAAGCAGTTCTTAAGCAGATGGTTTCTCTTTTAGCTCCTGGAGGAGTGCTTATTCTACAAATCATCAATTATGACAGAATCATTACTCAAAAGATTACAGAACTTCCTCCAATAGAAAATGATGATGTATCGTTTATAAGAGAATATGATTATCATGAAACAGAAAATAAAGTTGGATTTAAAACTACTTTAACAGTGAAGAAAACGAATGAGAAGTTTGAAAATGTGATTTCCTTGTTTCCTCTTCGTTATGAAGCATTGAAAGCAATTTTGTCAGAGTTGAAGCTGGAAAATTTAAATTGGTACGGAAGTTTTAAAGGAGAACCTTATGAATGGAACTCCTATGCAACAGTTGTTACTGCAAAAAAATAAAAGACGGAGAATTTTCTTCGTCTTTTATTTTTGCTGATGATTGATATATTCGACTGCATAGTCAATGATATCTTCTTTTGCATATTCTAAATCCGGTTTGATTCCTACCCCTTGGATGTTAATATTATTAGGCGTATTCCAAAGCATAGTAGTTGCCTTGATGGCAAAACCCTTTTTCAAAGGCAGAGTAAATTGCCCAATTCCTTTTCCAAAACTGTTTTCTCCTATCAATGTGACATTGTCCAGGTTATCATGCAATGAAGAGATAAAACCTTCGCTGGCACTGGCAGTGTTGCCATTTTGCAAGATAATGATATGATTATATTGAAGAACTTGCTTCTTTTTACTTTTTACAGTTCTTGTAAGCAAGTCAGAACGAGTGATATCATAAGCAATCGTTTGATCCTTTGGAAGGAACAAATCACTCATATAATATTGAGTAAATATATCTCCTCCCAGGTTGTCCCTTAAGTCGATAATGATATTGGGATAATTTTTTAATGTCTTAATTTGCTTTTTCATAAAGTCTTTGGTGTATTCTGAGAAATTTGTAACCTTAAGATATATGATGTCTTTAGAAATTTCTTCGACATAGGATTTCTTTGCTTCTTCTTTTTCAGCTTCCTTAGTTTTCTTATAGTTTTCAGGAAGATATTGATATGTATATTGATCACCATTTAATTCCCTTATTTCTCTGGTGACTATAGAAAGAACCAGATTATCGAAGTTTTTATAGTATTCTCCGTTTACATCCCGATTCAGTTCTTTTTTAAAAAGTTCATCCAATGTATCCGTATATATATAATTTTGACTGATGAGATGTTTGAATGCAAAATAGTCGTAGTTTAAATAAAGATAATAGGATGTCCCAAGAATAAACAGAACAAACAGGAAAAGAAGAGTATAAAATTTTCGTTTTAGCTTTCGATATTGCTGGTCCATAGAAATAAACAAAGGTCTGTTTTTTCGAAACATGATAAATCCTCCTGTGGATATTATAGATAATTCATACTATTAGTGTATGTCATAACTAGACAAAATACAATAATTATTTTAATGTATTACAAAAATCGATTTTTTATAACTGGTTTAAATTACAAAAAAAGGAATGTGAAAAACCTTGAAAAACATAATAAATATGTTATAATTAATTCTGCACCCTTTAAAGCGATAAAATTAGGAGAGTAGTGTTATGCCAAAAGCAGAATCCGAATACAAACTCATAGCACAAAATAAAAAAGCATATCATGATTACTTTATTGAAGATACCTATGAAGCAGGGATTGTTCTCGTTGGCACAGAGGTAAAATCTGTGCGTATGGGTAAAGCAAGTATCAAAGAAAGCTTTGTTCGTGTAAAAGACGGAGAAGTTTTCATATATAACATGCACATCAATCCTTATGAAAAAGGCAATATTTTTAATAAAGACCCATTGCGAACAAGAAAACTGCTCCTTCACAGACGGGAAATCAATAAAATTTTGGGTGCTGTAACACAAAAAGGTTATACTTTGGTTCCTTTAAAGATTTATATCAAAGGAAGCCTGGTGAAAGTTCAAATAGGCGTTGCAAAAGGTAAGAAGCTATATGACAAACGAGAGGATATAGCTAAAAAAGACCAAAGACGTCAAGCAGAAAAGGACTTCAAGGTTAAAAATCTATATTAACCTTCTATCATGGGGGTGTACTGGTTTCGACGGGAGTCACGTATATTGGGGCAGCCATCCGCAGATTCCAGAGCTGCGTAAAAATCTGGAACTTAAAAGTAAACGCAGAAGATAATTTTGCATTTGCTGCTTAATTAAAGCAGCTGTCTCTCTTAGATAACCCACGGTCTAAGATGAGGCACCGACTAGTGGGCAACTTTCTCTCCTAAGCTTTGCGGAGATGATCGTATCTATGAAGCTACCGAGGTTTGAAGCCTGTCGTTAGGCGTCTTACCGAGGGAAATTTAAAATAACGACTATGATGGAAGAGACCACGATATATGGATTTTCGGACAGGGGTTCGATTCCCCTCACCTCCACCATACATATCCATATAATTAAAGCCTTACTCGGTGAAAACTTGAGTAAGGCTTTTTTCAGAATGAATTATGATGAAATATAAGGGTTGTTAAATATGAATTGAGGGTTTTAATATGTATTAAGAATTTAGAAGTTCTAATATTTGTTTGGGATGCTCAAGAATATAATTAGCATCGATTCCTGTTGAGGATTTTGCACCCCATAGGGCTAAGGCGAAGTCAACACCAGCACCCAATGCACATTCCATATCATATTTAGTATCGCCTATATATAACGATTTTGATTGATCTGCTCCTGATTGCTTAAGAAAATGCAGAATAGGGTCAGGATTCGGTTTGTGTTTTTCTGTATCATCCGAACAAACTACGAATTTGAAATAATCATTCAACCTCAATGGCAAAAAATCATTTACAAATTCTTCTTTGGTTTTTGAAGTGACTATGCTGGTTAAAATTTTCATTTCGTTTAATTTAATCAAAATATCTTCAATATCATCAAAAATCTTTATATGCTGAGCATATTCTTTAAAATAATTATTCCATACTCAAATCTTTATTCAGTTCGTCCCGTACTATTTTTTGAAGTGATAAAAGAATTGCCCTTTCGTTGTCTATAAGCGTGCCATCAATATCAAATATAATACAGTTGTACATAGTATCTCCCCTTAATTCTTGTGGATTATTAGTCTCATATCAATAGACTGTCAAATAGAATTCTTATTACGAAGATTTTTCTGCAGATTCAAATTAAGTATCCTTAAAATAGCTGTTACTGGCTTATTTTAAGGATACACACATATATAAAATATCACGCTAGGTATTATCCTATTACGCTAAATTATATGGTATCGGGAATATTTTAATAAATATGTATTACCATTTGGTTTTGTTTTTTATTATTTTATATCATTTTTTGCTGTTGTGCAAGTTTTTTATATTATATGTGGTTTTGTGTTATAATTATAATCAAAAATGAGAACAAATGATAAAAAATGACGGGGTGTTTTGATGTTTACCGAAGAAAGATTGGAACAGATTTTAGAGATGCTTAATAAAAATGGCAGAGTAAAAGTTAAAGAACTTAGTGAATTCTTTAATGTTTCAGAAAGCATGATCAGAAAGGATTTGCAAAGATTAGAGTCTGAACAGCTTCTTCAGAGAACGTATGGTGGAGCAATCTTAAAAAGAAAGTTTTCGGAAAGTAGTCCTATTAGTACTCGGTTAAAAGAACATGCAGACACTAAAGAGTTAATAGCAGCAAAAGCTTTTGGTCTTATTTCGGATGGAGATGTAGTCTTTTTAGAATCATCAAGCATTAATTATTATCTGGCGAAATTAATAGCTGACAGTACAAAGAAAATCACATTAATAACGAATATGTCCATAATACCTTCGTTGTTTAACGATAATGAAACTGTAAAATTAATATGTATAGGCGGAATATATGATCGTAAGGCCGGTGGTGTTTTAGGTTCGGAAGTTATTAAAGGCATCTCGAAGTACATTTTTAACAAAGGTTTTTTAGGAAGTGCAGGCATTGATTTAACTACAAACAGTGCATATACAGTAACACCAGAAGATGGCAATGTTAAAGAACTTGTTATTTCCAACAGTAAAGAAGCGTTTTTATTGGTGGAAAAAGAGAAATTCGATGTAGATAGCACCTATCGGTTTGCAGCTCTGGAAGAATTTAATGCGGTTATTACCGATTCGGATATTAGTGAAGGGATCAGAGAAAAAATGCAACAGTTATCAGTGAAGCTCATATAAAGTAATAGAAGAGTTGGTATCTTTCATGATATAATACAATAGACTTTTAATATATTCATCTAGGAGGTGTATTATGAAACGTTTTAAAGATTTTATATTAGGCTTTAGTATCGCGGCAATTTTATTTTCAGTTTCCGATGTTAATGCGGCAGACGTTCTAAAAAATATTCAGGTGTTTTTTAAAGACATGCCTGTTTATGTAGAAGGAATTAGGGCAGAACTGACACAAAAGCCGATGCTTTATAATGGGACAACCTATCTTCCTATGCGTACTGTTGCTCAGATTTTAGGGAAAAATGTGTTATATGATGAAAAGACTGGTTCTATATATATTTATAGCGAAGGTAATGAGCCGGTTATAAATATGAATCAGCAGAAAGAATCTAATAAAGTTAATGATGCAGAGTTTGTTTTATATAATATAAAGATCGGAGACAACAAAGAACACGTAATCAATGAGCTGGGAAATCCGGACAGGCAAGATGCTTCTGAATATGGATTTACATGGTTTATATACAATAAAGATTATAAGAATTACATACAAGTGGGAATCAAAGACGGCAAAGTAGTTGGTTTATATACGAATTCAGCTTCTTGGCAGTCCAAAAAAGGAATTAAATTTGGTTCAACCGGTGCAGCAGTAAAAAAAGCCTATGGAGAACCCCTTACGTATATTCAAAAAGGAAATGTAAGATATATGTTGAATACTGATACGAAAGAAGCTAATACGTTTCTAATCGATGATGCTTATGTTACTCTTTTTTATGATCTTCATCAGAACCAAACAGTAACATCTATTTTAATTATAGAAAAGAAGACAGAGCATTCTTTGAATAGTTTTTACGGCAAAGCAAGTAATGAGTTGGTGAAAGCATATGAAATGCAGATATTTGATCTTGCAAATTCAGTACGGGTTAGAAATGGGTTAAAGCCATTTGTTTGGGATGATCAGGCAGCCAAGTCCAGTTTATTGCACAGCGAAGATATGTCAAAAAATAATTTCTTTAGCCATACCAATTTGAAAGGACAAAGTCCTTTTGACAGAATGGTGGCTCAAGGCATAAAGTATAGCCTGGCCGGGGAAAATATTGCAGCTGGTCAGACCAATGCCATTTATGCCCATGAGGGCTGGATGAATTCGGAAGGACATAGAAAAAACATTCTTGGAGCTTTTGAAAGGTTGGGAGTAGGCGTATGTTTTGGGGGAGAGTATAAAATATATTATACACAAAACTTTTATACCCCCAGATAATATCTACGAGTAATTGTAATGTTATCATATAAATATGATGATTAACAGTCTTAGGAGAGAAGCAAAATGGATATGAAAGAAGCTATGTATACAAGACATACAGTTCGTAAGTATACAGATCAGGCAATTCCGGTGGAAATCGTGACATTAATGAATCAGAGAATTGACGAGAATAATCGAAAATATAATTTAAATATCAAACTGGTAACGGATGATACATCGGCGTTTGGTGTTGTTGCCAAGCTTATTCTGGCCAAGGGAATAAAGAATTATCTGGTGCTGGCAGGACCTCCTAATAAGGATATTGATGAAAAACTGGGATATTGCAGTGCGGATCTGATGCTCTATGCTCAGACTCTGGGACTAAATACCTGGTATGTGGGTGGAACTTACAATAGGAAGAGTATATCTAAAAAAGCAGGAGAAGGTCGTGTAATCGGTGTTGTTGCGATTGGTTATGGTGCAACACAAGGTGTTCCGCACAAATCAAAAATACCCTCTAAAGTAAGCAGTTATGAAGGAGATATGCCTGATTGGTTTAAAAATGGCATTGAAGCGGCACTTCTTGCACCGACAGCACTGAATAAACAAGCTTTCTATATCACTGGTAAAGGAAATAAAGTGAAAATTATCTGTGATAATGGCATTTTTACCGGAGTGGATCTGGGAATTATAAAATATCATTTTGAGCTAGGAGCAGGAATTGAAAATTTTGAGTGGGTGACAGATTTTTGATGGGTTATAACCTCATGAGATTATCTCTGTAAAAATATATGGATTCCAGCAACAAAAATTTGGAGTTTCAATTAAAGTCAGCAAAATTGAGCCAGTTGAAGTGACATAGATTCACTTCGACTGGTTATTTTTTTAAAAAACAATTGACAAAATAAAATCTTAATTTTAGAATTAAATTAACGATGTTAATAAAATTAACGATGTTAATCGCTTATAGATTGGGGAGAGTTAATGAGCGATAAAAGAGAAATACAAAAACAAAGAATGATGAAATACTTTATTGAAGCTGCAAAAGAAATCATAAAGAAAGAAGGGGTGAAAGGGCTTACAGCTAGAAAGATTGGAGATGTGGCAGGCTATTCATATGCAACTTTATACAATTATTTTAGAGATATTAAGGAAGTGTTAGCTTATTGTGTTTTCGACTTTTTTGAAGAGTGTTATCAATATATGATGGGGTCTAAAAATGAAAATTTAAACTGTATTGAGCAGTTAATAGTTTATACGGATGCATATTTTAAATACTTTATTGCAAATCCGGATATGTTTCAGTTAATTTATATTGAAGATTTAGGCAATATTCCAATTGAGCTGCTAAAAGGGGATAAGAAATTATCCATAGGGGTGCTTTTAAAGGAATGCATTTATAAATGTGCTGAAGAAGGCTATATAGAAAAAGCAAACATAGATGTAATACATGATTTGATTGGCTCATCGATACGCGGAAAGTTGTTGCTTTTAGTGAATAAAAGAGATGAGAAAAGTTCAGAGGATCTTTTGCTTGAATTAAAGGCTGAAATTGAATTCTTAATGAAAATAAGGAGTCAGGACAGAAGTCCAAAATAATAGAGTAAATGGTATCCATATGGTGGAGGTCTTAAAATGAAAATTAAAAGGTATCTTATTGTCCTTGTATCAATTATTGCATTTTTATCAACCATAGCATGTCTTTTCGGTTTATTTTCAGACGGAGGACCAGGGGAATATGAATTTAAAAGTATCAACAACGAAATAGTGAAAATCTATGGCTACGGACTTTATAAAGACAATTCAATATCTATTGCAGCTCAAGGGATAGCTTCTGATTTTGTTACCCTTGTAATGGGGGTTCCATTACTAATTCTGTCTTTATATTTGTCATTAAAGGAATCCTTTAAAGGGAAAATATTATTAACAGGAACATTAAGTTATTTTCTCTACACTTATATGTCATATACATTTTTATGGATGTATAATAAATTCTTTATAATTTATGTAATGCTCATGTCAGCAAGTTTATATGCCTTTATTCTATCTATTTCCTCCTTCGACATTGAAAATATTAAGCTGAATTTTAGTGAGAAATTGCCGGTAAAATTTTTAGGAGGCTATCAAATATTCATTGGGGTTATGATAGGAATGCTATGGCTTGGCAAGATCGCGCCTTCAATTATAGGAGATAAGGTACCTGTTGGATTGGAACATTACACTACATTAGTAATACAAGGGATGGATTTAGGAATCATTGTTCCTACAGCTATATTGTCAGGAATATTCCTGATTAAAAGAAAGGCAATAGGATTTTTATTATCCTCGGTAATAATTATTAAAGGCATTACAATGTTGACCTCCATCTCTGCCATGATTATCAATCAAGCGTTACATGGTGTAAATATGAGCATGGCTGAAGTGATCCTCTTCCCTTTATTTAATTTAGTCTCAATAATATGTTTAGTACTTCTTTTTAAAAATACTAAAACCAAAGTAGAAAAGATTAGATTATGATATAATAAAGAAAAAGCATAAACGTGAGGATTGATTATGGAGAAACATCGCATCTATACAATGAGTGTTGCAAGTGTTTATCCACATTATGTTGCAAAGGCAGAGAAAAAAGGACGAACAAAAGAAGAAGTGGATGAAATTATTCGCTGGCTGACAGGATATAGTCAGGAAGAGTTGGAACGACATCTGGAAAAACAGACCGATTTTGAGACTTTTTTTGCTGAGGCGCCTCAATTGAATCCTTCCAGAACTTTGATTAAAGGCGTGGTTTGCGGTGTTCGGGTAGAAAACATCGAAGATTCACTTATGAGGGAAATTCGCTATTTGGATAAGTTGATTGATGAGCTGGCTAAAGGGCAAGGCAATGGACAAGATCTTACGAAAATAATAGCAATGAGCGACTAATAAAAGTATAAAAAGAAGCACCCGATATTACATCGAATTTGTAATACCGGGTGCTTTAGCTTATTGTGGCTTACTAATAAACATTTGGGTATACATATACCCGTATTGTCCGCCTTTTTTTATGCCAATGCCTACATGGGTGAAATCTGGGCTGAGTATATTTTTACGATGACCAGGAGAATTCATCAATGCGTCATGGGCTTTTTCGACATCCTGATTACCTGCAATATTTTCTCCAGCTTCCACATAGTTGATTCCAAAATCTTTCATCATATCAAAAGGACTTCCGTAGGTAGGAGAATTATGACTAAAGTAGTTATTATCAATCATATCTTGAGATTTGATTCGTGCTACATTCGTTAGTTCCTGATCTGCTTTCAAAGCAGGCAAATTATTTTCAGCTCGTGCTTTATTCACAAGTTGAAGCATTTGTTGTTCTTCTTCGGTTAGACCGTCTTGATTTGTGGTTGTATCAGGAATCTTTGGGGTATTGGCGTCTGCATTCTGTGAAGTTGTTGAAGGAGGTGTTTTAGAGGGCTCAGGAGTTTTACCCGTATTGGTATTTTGATCGTCGATAACAATTGGTTTGGATTCGCTTTTTTGAATAAAACCAATTTTATCATTGGCTAATTTAACAGCATACCAGTCTGAAACCTCGCTTACCACATCCAGAATACTATTTTGGCTTGCGTTTTGAATGACAGCGCTGTCTGTGGAACAGCCCTGTCGTATATTGGCTTGATTCACTGTAACCTTTATGTTTTTAATTTCCCCTTTTTCGGAGACAGAGGATTGTACCCCTCCTGCGGATTGCTGAGTACAGGATGTACCAAGCAATAATATCATACCTAAAATATATAAAAAAGTTTTCTTTTTCATGATGAGCCTCCTTGTACATAGATAAATCTATTTGCTTTGCTTATAGAATTTGTATTTTTCGTGGGGATAATACATTTTTTTATACAAAAAATCTAAGAGGCTCGTTTAAATTATGAAATAAAGCAGATGATATTTCTCATAGAGTTTAGACAATGATAGACAATTTTTGATTTATTTATTATAATTTATACAAAAACCTAGTTTTTTATAAAAGAGAGATATTTTATATCTGAGAAAATAATTTTTTAAATGCAGTGGGAAAGGCATATTCCTTAAGTTGTTCCGGTTTGATCCATTGTATTTGAGGAAATTCTATAGGTTTTATTGCTTCTTTTGCATGTTCCAGAGTACATTTAAACAGTTCCATTTCCCAAATCAAATGCGTAAAGATGTGCTTAGAACCTACTTCTATTTTTCTAATTAACACATCTAAATCAAATTCATCTTTCATGTATTGTTTTACTGTAAGCTCAGGGAATTCATTGGTGTATGGAGTAGAGGGGAACCCCCACAGATTAGCCATTAATCCCGTGTTTGGCCTTTTAACAATCATAATTTTTTCGTCATATTCTAAAATAATGATTGCCATTTTTATGGTTTTCTTTTTAACCTTTTTTAATTTAATTGGATACTGTTCAGTTGTTCCGTTTTTAAAAGCTGTACACCCGTTTTTTACAGGACACTGCGAACATTTGGGCTGTTTGGGCGTGCAAATAGTTGCTCCCAGTTCCATAAGGGCTTGGTTAAACTCTCTGGGAGATCCCCCCATGAGATTTATGACTTCTTTTTCAAAAACATGTCTGCTTTTAGAATCCGAAATATTGATCTCTAGCATACGATATCTTGAAAGGACTCGCATAACATTTCCATCTACTGCTGGTGCAGGCTCATCATAGGCGATGCTCATAATGGCACCGGCGGTATAAGGACCGATACCGGGCAATTTTTTAAGTTTTTTTATATCTTTAGGGAATGTTCCATTATATTCTTCTACGATGGTTTTGGCACATCGCAGAAGATTTCTGGCCCTTGAGTAATAGCCTAATCCTTCCCAAAGTTTAAATACATCTTCTTCATTTGCTTGAGAGAGCGTTTCAACATCTGGATAGGTTTCGATAAAGCGATTAAAATATTTAATTACTGTTGCTACCTGAGTTTGCTGTAACATAATTTCTGAAAGCCAAATTCTGTAAGGATCAGTATTTTCACGCCAGGGCAGCGCCCGGCAAACTTTTCTGTACCAATCTATCAGCTCTCTATGAAATAAAAGTTCATGCATTTGTCATTCTCCTATAATTATATGTCCTAATAAGTATATCAGATTTCTGAGGTAATTGCGATGTAATAATATACAATTATTCTCATATGATTATTAAATGCTTAAAATAATATTTTTCCTTTAAGTTATTAATTGCATTTTAAAATGTTATGTGAAATAACAGTAGTTACAACTATAAATCCTAATCATTTACATTAAGTACATTAAGCTGTAAGGAGTGATAAGTTGGTTACTATAAAAGAATTAGCGAAAATGATTGGAGTAAGTCCAACAACCGTTTCTAATGTTATTCGGGGAAAAACACAGGAGGTTTCTCAGCAGACTATAGAAAAGGTTCAGAAAGTATTAAAAGAGGTAAACTATATTCCAAATATGACGGCAATCAATTTAGCAAAAAACAGTTCCAATGTGATCGGTTATGTTATGAATGCAAAAGGGATTATTCAGGATAATGCGGTAAAAGACTTTTTTACCGGGGAATTAATTGGTGCATTAGAAATGGAAATCAGAAAAGCTGGATACTATATGATGATTTACATTTCAGACGATGTTGAAGAAATTATTAAATTCGTATCCTCGTGGAATGTGGACGGTTTGATTGCCTTAGGTTTTACGGATGACAATGCACAGAAATTAAGGGAAGTATATAAGAAACCTCTTGTGTTTATTGATGGACATTTTTATGATGATGGAAATGAGTATACAAATGTAGGCCTGGAAGATTATAAAGGGGCTTATGAAATAACCCAATATCTTATTGAATGTGGGCATAGGCGAATGGGTTTTTTTGCCAACAATTACATTGGCATCAACCATGAGCGATACCGTGGATTTAAAGATGCTATTAAAAATGCAGGATTGCCGGAAGAAGCAGGAGAGCAATTTTTCATTGAAAAAAGCGAGAAAGGCATTAAGCGATGTTTGGATGAGTTAATGATACGAATTTCAGATTTCAGTGCGTTATTTTTCATTTCGGACAATTTTGCTGTAGTAGCGATGGATTATTTAATGGAGAATGGCATTCGAATTCCTGAGGATATATCTGTAGTAGGGTTTGACGATGCTGCAGTAGCTTCCCTTGTTCGTCCTAAGTTGACTACAGTTCACCAGAATCCTACTCAAAAGGGCCGAGTAGCTTTTGAAAAGCTTATGAAATTAATTAATAATCCTGATGAGAAAGCAGAAAACATCATTTTACCTATCTCCCTCTGCATAAGACAATCTGTTAAAAATATTAACTCTCGTGCAATATAGTTGGATCAGTAAAATTGATCATTGAGCTTTTGAATTTGGCTGGAAAAATTTTATCGTTGAAATCTTTAGTCAGTGTATAAAATTGAGTAATACGGTTTAATTACCGAAAGAGCTCAATTTAAGGCACTGATTTTTTATTTTTTTGCACAAATTTTTTGCATAAAATGTTCAATTAAGCAAATAATAAGATTACTATTGGAACAAGCTAGGTTTTGCGATACACTTATAAATAACATAATTTTAAAGTGAAAAAAATATAATTTTTGTGAAATAAATCAATAAAACTACTTGAAAAGTAGTTATATCAGTGATAATATAATAACTGTAATTGTAACTTTTGCGTAAAAGTTATAATTTAAAATCAATTGATATTAGGGAGGAAT
Organism: Defluviitalea raffinosedens; assembly: GCF_016908775.1. Lineage (NCBI taxonomy): Bacteria > Bacillati > Bacillota > Clostridia > Lachnospirales > Defluviitaleaceae > Defluviitalea > Defluviitalea raffinosedens. The sequence goes on from NZ_JAFBEP010000023.1 coordinate 38,996, forward strand.
TCTTATGAAACTCAAAAAATTTGTTTCGGCATTGTTGATTACAGCAATGACGGGAGCACTTTTAGTAGGCTGTGGAAGCAATAATTCCACTAACACTAACACAGGTACTGACTCTGGAACGACTACAGAAAATAAGACGACAGAAAATACTTCTAAGGGAAACGTTAGCATCAGATTATTAAACGGTAAAATTGAAATTGATGCGCCTTTAAAAGCGTATGCAGAAGCCTACAAGCAAAAAACTGGCGTTGAAGTAGTGATTGAATCCCTTGGTGGTGGTGCTGATATCGCTGCAACACTTAAAGGTTATCTTGCAGCAGGCAACATGCCAGATATGTTTGTAATTGGTGGAGAAGGCGATTACAATGTTTGGAAAGATTACATGGAAGATTTAAGCAATGAATCATGGGTAAGTGACACGGATGTTGCATATGTTTCTCCAGAAGGAAAAGTTGTTGGTTTCCCATATGCTGTTGAAGGTTATGGTCTTACATATAATAAAGATTTATTAGACAAAGCGGGAATTGATCCAGCAACATTAACAAATATCAATGCATATAAAGCAGCATTTGAAAAATTGGACAGCATGAAAGATGAATTGGGTATAACAGCTGTAGTATCTATGGCGGCTGAAGCTGGACAAATGTGGTGGTCTGTAGCGAACCACAACTTTGGATCTTATCTTGCAACTGGTGTTGAAAATGGAGATTCCAAATACATTGACATGTTGAAAAAAGGTGAAATTGACAGAGACCGTATGACTCAATACGCTAAATTCCTAAAATTACTCTTTGATTATTCAGACAAGAATACCTTGATCAGTGGTACTTATGATGACCAATTGGCATTATGGGCACAAGGAAAGACAGTATTTATTCATCAAGGTAACTGGATTGATCCATCTCTTCCAAGCTATAATGTAACATTTGGAATGGGAATAGCTCCATCAGCATTTATGGAACAAGATACAGACGGAATTCTTGCAGATGCTCCTTCTTGGTGGGCAGTATACAATGGAGGAAAAAATATTCAAGCATGTAAAGATTTCTTAACTAGTCTTGCAACTACAGAAGAAGGTGCTAAATGTCTTGTACAAGATTGTGGTATGATTTCTCCATTCAAATCTACTACAGTGCAACCAACAGCACCTCTTGCAACAGACTTAATGAAATGGGTTCAAGCTGGAAAAACTTATCCATGGCACTGGGCTAAGATGCCAGATGGATTTGCAATGAATAACTTAGGACCAGTATTTGAATCTTTTGCAAAAGGTGATGTTGATATCGAAGGTTTCGTTGATTTGATGGCAAATGCAATTGCTACATTAAAACAGTAAAAGACAATGAAGTTAAGTTTTCAGGCGACCATTTATAGTCGCCTGAAAACTTAATTTTTAAATTTTGAAAGGGGGACTTCCTTTGGATGTGAAAGTAAAAAAAGTATTATCTCTTGCAGCAATTATTTTAGGTATTGCAGGAGTTATTCTTGCATTAATCATGGACTTTTCCGGAAGTGAAAACCCACTGCGCGGAGCCATTCTGGTAATTGGCGGCCTTATGGTGTTGGCAGGCTTTTACTTTTTGCCAAGCAAAAATCATAAAAAGATTATCAATGTTTTATTTCTCTTTCCCTTACTGTTAGCTTTTACAGTGACTGTAATAATTCCGTTTATATTTGGTGTTTTCTATTCATTGACTGATTGGAATGGTATTAAATTTGAGAATTTTGTAGGGCTACAAAATTATATTACAATGTTTACGTCTAACGATTATATGTATTCGGTTGTTATAACTTTTATTTTTTCTGCGATCAATATAGTACTGGTAAATGTAATAGCTTTTTCACTGGCTTTACTTTGCACTTCGAAAATTAAAGGGAAAAATTATTATAGAGCTGCATTTTTCGTACCCAATTTGATTGGTGGTATTGTACTCGGTTATGTATGGCAATTTATTTTCAACAAAGTATTAACAGTGCTTATTCCTGGTAGTGTTTCTATGTTAACAGATCCTAATCTTGCATTACTCGCAATAATTATTGTAAGCAGCTGGCAGTATTCAGGCTATATTATGATGATTTATGTTACAGGCTTACAAGGTGTACCCAAGGATGTGCTGGAAGCTTCAGCTGTTGACGGTGCTGACCGATTAACCACTTTATTCCGTATAAAAATGCCATTAATAGCAAACACATTCACAATATGTATTTTCTTAACGCTTATCAATTCTTTTAAACAATTTGATTTAAACTTCGCAATTACCAATGGTGCTCCAAGCCGAATATTGAACGGAGTGTCTATTTTATCAACTGAGTTGTTGGCATTAAATATTTATAAGACTGCTATTTCAAAGAATCAGTATGCCTTAGGTCAGACAAAAGCAGTTGTATTCTTTATCGTTCTTGCAATTATTTCACTGACTCAAGTTGCTATTAGCAAGAAGAGGGAGGTAGAAATGTAATGAAAGCACAAAATGTAGCAAGTACTAAGAATGTGGCAATAGACGAAATTCCAGAAGGAAGAAAGAAAATAGGGATTTTTCTCTTGGAAATCTTGGCAATTGCATTGGTACTCCTGTTTTTATTCCCCTTCTTCTTGGTACTGATCAATTCGGCTAAGCAAAGTGCTGATATTATTATCAGCCCGTTAAACATGCCCGAAAAATGGGGACAATTGTTTACAAATATGAATAATGTAATTCATAACCAAAATTTTAACTACTGGAAATCCTTCTTTAGTTCATTGTTTATTACAACGGTGAGCTTAGTTTTAATATCACTTTTTTCCAGTATGGCAGCGTGGATTTTGGTTCGAAATAAAACCAAGTGGTCCAATTTCATATTTATGACGCTTGTAGCTGCGATGATTATTCCTTTCCAGGTAGTTATGTTGCCTCTCTTATCAACATTTAGGGAATTGTCCGATTTTATTGGAATCCGAATGTTAACCAGTTATAAAGGATTAATATTTGCTTATATAGGTTTTGGTGGATCTATGTCTGTATTTATATTCCACGGATTTATTAAATCAATCCCTTATGAACTGGAAGAAGCAGCTCTGATAGATGGATGCACTCCTGAAGGTACTTTTTTCCGAATCCTTTTCCCACTGTTAAAGCCAATTCAAGTGACTGTACTCATATTGAATGGTGTTTGGATCTGGAACGATTTCTTATTGCCATCCCTTATGCTGGGCTTGAACGGAAAAATTAAGACACTGCCGATTGCAGTAACCAGCTTTGTTGGTTCTTATGTTAAGCAATGGGATTTAATATTGACAGCAGCATTGCTGGCAATGCTTCCAATTATAGTATTGTTCATATTTGCGCAGAAGCAAATTATCCGAGGTATGGTAGAAGGAGCAATAAAATAATCAGCAAAGAAGCAATAAAATATATAGCGTATAATTTAGGAGGATATTTAAATGAAGAAACAGTGGTGGCACGACAAAGTAGCATATCAGATTTATCCTAAAAGCTTCAAGGATACTAATGGTGATGGCATAGGAGATCTGAGAGGAATAATAAATAAATTGGATTACCTTAAAGATTTGGGTATTGATATTATCTGGCTTTCTCCTGTTTATTGCTCACCTTTTGTAGATCAGGGATATGATATATCTGATTATTATAATATCGATCCTAGGTTTGGAACGATGGACGATATGGATGAACTTTTAGCAGAAGCTAAAAAAAGAAATATGTATATTGTAATGGATCTGGTAGTAAATCACTGTTCTGACCAACATGAATGGTTCCAGAAGGCATTAAAAGATCCTGACGGTGAATATGGACAATATTTTTATATAAGAGAAGGCAAAGGAGATCAACCACCTTGTAACTGGCGATCTTATTTCGGCGGTAGTGCTTGGGAAAGAATTCCAGGAACCAATAAGTATTATTTACATCTGTTTGCAAAAGAACAGCCTGATTTAAATTGGGAAAACGAGAAAGTAAGACAAGAAATATATAAGATGGTCAATTGGTGGCTTGATAAAGGACTAGCAGGTTTTAGAATTGATGCTATTATCAATATTAAAAAGGACTTGAGATTTGAAGATTTTCCGCCGGACAGAGATGATGGGCTTTGCAGTCCTAGCAAGATGCTTGAATGTGCTGACGGAATAGGAACCTTTTTGAAAGAATTAAGAGACAATACTTTCCGTAAGTATGATGCTTTTACGGTGGCTGAATTATTTGATTACAAGGAAGAAGAATTAAGAAATTATATTGGCGAGGACGGTTATTTTTCTACTATATTTGATTTTAGTACTCATCTTATTGGAGCAAGCGAAAAAGGTTGGTTTGACAGAAAACCAGTTACTCCTAACGAATACAGAGATGTAATTTTTAGAAGTAAGTTAAAAACGGAAAATATAGGATTTTTGGCAAACATAATAGAGAATCATGATGAGCCAAGGGGTGTAAGCTTTTATATTCCTGAAAGCGAGTGTAATGACAAGAGTAAAAAAATGCTTGCTACAATTCATATTATGCTAAAAGGTATTCCATTTATTTATCAAGGTCAAGAAATTGGAATGACCAATAATGAGTTTGAAAGCATCGATGAAATAGATGATATTGGTACCAAGAATGAATATCAGGTAGCGTTAAAGGCTGGATACTCTCCAAAAGAAGCGTTAAAAATAATATCAAAATATAGCCGTGACAATGCCAGAACACCTTTTCATTGGGATGACAGTGAAAATGCTGGCTTTACCACAGGAAAACCTTGGTTAGTTGTTAATAAGAATTATAAAGAAATCAATGTAAAGAGCCAGATCAATGATGAAAATTCACTGCTTTCATATTACAAGAAACTTATACGCCTGCGAAAAGATGAGGAATATAAAGATGCAATTGTTCATGGGAAATTCAATCCGATTTATACAGAGTATGACAATGTACTTGCATTCTATAGAAAAGGTGAAAGCAAAACAGTATTGATTATTGCTAACTATCAAAATAAAGAGGTTACATTACCTTTTTCACATCAAAACAGCAAAGTATTAATTAATAATTATAACAACTTTAAAGTGGACAACGGGATGATTATGCTTGAACCTTATCAAACGTTAGTATTGGATGTATAAATATTCTCTACTAAATATGAGGGGGATACCGTTATATTATGAATAAAATGAGTTTAAAAAATTTATCTGAAAGCTTAAAAAAAAAAGCATATCGGTTACAATCATTTAAAAAACAAGAAGAATGGAAGCAATATAGGAATAGCGCATAGATTGATTACTTCTTTCATTATTTTAAGTATTTTACCGTTAAGTATCGTTGGTACATTTTCTTATCTCAATGCAGAACAGACTGTCAAAGATAAAGTAGGATCATATTCAGGGAAAATGGTTGAGCAGCTGGCCATAAACATAGATTCTACAATAAACGAATTTGAAAGAATTTATAAAATGATTAATACCAACGTCAAATTAATGGAAAAAATTCAAACCGTAGATTCATTAAACAGCTTTGATAAAGTAAAGATTTTTCGGGAAATAGATAACGATGTTGTTTCGATAGTGGCTGCAAATACTTTTATTAAATCGGCGAATATTATAAAAAATACTGGAGAAAACTTTGGTACGGGATTTGTTAACGTTTCAGTCGATGGAAAGTCAATCAATAAAAATGAGCAAATTCAACATCTGTTAGAGCTTATCCATAGCACTGACGGAAAAATTATGTGGATTACAGGATTATATGATTCCTATGAGAATATTTATTTGATCTCACAGTTACGCACTGTGAATTCAGTTGAATCTATTGGTGGAGTGGTTCTTAGTATTGATGCCAAAGGAATCCATTCAGTACTGGAGAAAGCTAATCTAGACTCCGGAGAAATTTTTTTGCTTGATGAAAACAGAGAAGTAATCTCCAGTATGGATCAAGAAAAACTGGGTACGGTATTAGAAGAAGGATTTTTGGATAAAGTTTATGGCGATAATACTTCCGGTTATTTTACCGATTCCGGGCATGTCATAAGCTATGCAACTACTAATAATGGCTGGAAAATTGTAACCAAAGAACCTGTTTCAGCTTTAATGCAGGAAATGAAAGCAGTAAAAAACGGAACAATTTTATTAGTTATTTTATGTATTGCTATAGCTATTATTGTTGGAATGGCTATTTCTTTTAGTATTTCTAATCCATTGAAAGTAATTATGGATTTAATGGGAAAAGTAGAGCAAGGGAATCTTGTTGTAACATGTCCCATTAAAGGAAGCAATGAAATTGGAAGACTATCCAACAGCTTTAACAAAATGATAGAAAATATCAGAAATTTAATTTTGGAAACAGAAGCGGTAGTAGGCAGAGTGGAGAAAGATACAGATACCATCAGATCTGCTTCCGAAAAATCGGCAACTGCTGCATTACAAGTTTCTGCTGCGATCAGCGAGCTTTCAGAAGGTTCTATGAAACAAGCAAAAGAAGCAGAGCAAACTACTATGTTAATGGAGGATCTCTCTAAAAATATCAATTGCATAATTCAAGAAATTAAAGATGTGATGGGTATGATTGAGCAAGCGGAAAATTCAAGAGATTATGCATCTAACACCATGGAGCAACTCAATGAAAAAACAAAGACTGCATTAGAATCTTCCCATACGATCCATGGAGAAATTCAAGAACTAAGTGAAGAAGCAAAAGAAATCATTCATGTTGTTAATGTTATAGAAGGTATCAGCGAGCAAACCAATTTGCTTGCCCTCAATGCAGCTATAGAAGCAGCCAGAGCAGGAGAAACAGGAAAAGGTTTTGCAGTGGTGGCGGAAGAAATTCGAAAATTGGCTATGGGTACGAAAGAAGCAACCAAGATGATTAGCACAATTATTACGAATATACAGGAAAAAACGAAGCGAGCAGTATCGGTGGTTGAAAGATCTGATACAATATTTGAAGAACAGAAAACCATTGTTTTTGAAACAAACGATGCTTTTAACAAAATGGCAGGCTGCATGCAGAGTATTATTCAGCGTATTGAAGATGTAATGAAGAGAATTAAGGATATTGAACAGCAAAAAGATCGATCGGTGGAGGCAAATATTCATATTGCGTCCATAGTACAGGAAAGTGCAGCATCCATTGAAGAAGTTACTGCAACCAGCCAGGAACAAGCCAGCTCTGCGGAACAACTGTCTATACTGGCAAACAATCTTATGTCAGCAGTGAGAAATCTGAATAATACTTTATCTCATTTCAAAGTTTAGTTTTTGGTGTTGTCAGCCTACATTGGAGGTATTGGTGTTGACTATGAGGACATTATCTAATATCATACACTCATAGACCAGAAACAGAAAGTAGGTTTGGTAATGAACAATATAATATTCGACGTTGACGGCACTTTATGGGATACTACTGAAGTTGTGGCCAAAGGATGGAATAAAGCCATTTCAGAAATTGGTGGAACGACTGCCCATATTACAGCTTCCATATTGAAAAAAGAGTTTGGAAAGCCGATGGACGAAATAGCAGATGATTTATTTTTTGATGCTGATGATGAAAAAAGAAAATTATTATTGGAAAAATGTTGTGAATACGAGCAAGAGGTCTTAATTGAGAATACGGATAACTTGCTTTTTCCTGATGTAAAGCAAACTCTTAAAAAACTATCTGAGCGCTGCCGTTTGTTTATTGTGAGCAATTGTCAGTCAGGATATATAGAACTGTTCATGAAAAAAGCTGGAATAGGAGAATATATTATGGACTATGAATGCTTTGGAGATACGGGGAAGAGTAAAGGTGAAAATATCAGGCTTATTATGGAGAGAAACCGTATAGATGATGCGGTATATGTAGGAGATACCCAGGGAGATTATGAAGCTGCAGTGTTTGCAGGGATTCCTTTTATATTTGCAAAATATGGCTTTGGTAATCCGGCGAACTATGATTATGCGATCAATGGCATAAAAGAGTTGTTAGATTTACAGGAAAGGTTATAAAAATATTAATTCATCTGCAGAAGAATATTAGACACACGAACCTGTTTTGAACTGACCCCAAAAAGTTAGACAAAAGGCGGGCATCGCAATTAAGCGACTATTTGGGTCTGAACTCGGTATTGAACTGGGCTCAGACCTTTTA
>NZ_JAFBEP010000024.1 GCF_016908775.1 Defluviitalea raffinosedens
TTAATTACTCCGTTCGACTTGCATGTGTTAAGCACGCCGCCAGCGTTCATCCTGAGCCAGGATCAAACTCTCATGTTATAATCCTTGCTAGTTTTGCTAGCTTTTCTATCCTTCAATCAATGGAATTGATTGGGCTTATATAAGCTGTCATACATTATTCTATTGTCAAAGAACTTTTTATTTTCCGTGACGAAGAGTATAATATCAAAAATCAAATTAAATGTCAACCCTCTTTTTTAATTTTTTTATCAAAAAATCTACAAATATATAAATATAGGTTTTATATCTGCGGTTTTTATGGTACACTAATAATAGATGCAATCTTTTTTAAATTGCTTCTTTTTACAGTACAAGAACATTAGAAAGTCGGTATACAGTCATGAAGATACTTATAGTTGGTGATAAAGAATCTCGATATATATGGGACCATTTTGATCGGGAACGCTTTAAAGATATTAATCTAATATTGTCCAGTGGTGATTTGAAGCCCGAATATCTGTCTTTTTTAGTGACTATGATTAAAGCGCCTTTATTCTATGTCCATGGTAACCACGATGGCCGTTATATTTATAAAGAACCTCAAGGATGCACCAGTATAGATAATCAGTTGGTGGTTTACAACAATATTAGAATCCTTGGTTTGGGTGGTTCACAAAACTATAATAATGGTAACTTTCAATATACAGAAAAGGAAATGACGCTTCGCATCAAAAAGTTAAAAAAAGCTCTAAAAAAGCATCATGGATTTGATATATTGCTTACCCATGCACCAGCTTACGGCCTTGGAGACGGAGATGATCTATGTCACAGAGGATTTCAGGCCTTTGTTGATCTTTTGGATCAATATAGTCCGAAATATTTTATACATGGTCACCAGCATTTGAATTATGGTCGGCAAACCAGATTTAGGACTTATAAGAACACATCAATTATTAATTCTTATGAATATTATATTCTGGAATATTAAAAAATCCCCTGACAGGGGATTTTTATTGTTTGATTCCTAGCATTTCTGTTAATGGATCAATACGTTGTTCATCATCTAATATAGGGATTTCTCCTTCTACTCCGTCTACAAACCAATTCATAGACAAAATCTGCTCGTAACTTGCCGTTTCATCTTTAGGTATGCGCAAATTCCCATTTTGATCATAGATAGGTCCTGTAAAAGGATAATATTCATTTTGAACAATCATTTTCTTCATTAATTCAACTAAACACTGAGTCTGTAATGGTACATGGGTTTTGGAATATATGATATCTACCATGCCCGTATCCATTCCCCACCAGAAATTAACCAGCTTGGGGTTGGAATTTAAGACATCAAACACAACCCTCCAGGTACCACTTAAAATATTTCTAAGCAATCTTTCATAGAATATTCCCCAGTTCCAGATTGGCAAGGCAAAATGAACCTGAGATATATCCTTTTCACCCTCATCTGCAAATTTTAAAGAATAAACTCCATATTCCTTTGACACTTCTCCCGGAACCGGCAAGTCATCATGCGAAATGATATCTGCTCCGGCATTATTTAATGTAATCCCAAGATTCTTAGCTTTTTCTGGCTGATCCCATTTATGGGTCCATTCAACCTTGACTTTCACGTAAGGATTAACCATTCTGGCTCCTAAGGCGAAGGCGTTTATTCCAGTAATAACTTCTGGAATAGGGTATGTGGCTACATAGCCGATAATATTTGTTTTAGTTAAGGAACCAGCAATAATACCTGTTAAAAATCTCGGTTCATGGATTCTTCCAAAATAAGTACTTACATGCCTAAAAGAATGGGTTTCAGAACAATTTAAAAACTTAACATTCGGGAATTCCAAGGCTGCTTTTAAAGTAGGATTAATATAAGTTGGACTGGTGGTAAAAATAATATCGTAATCATCTTTAGCCAATTCTTTCAAATACTTATAGGCTTCATTGCTTTCGGGAACATTTTCTAAATAAGTAGTTGTAATTTGATCCTTGAATACGTTTTCTACATGAAGTCTCCCTAAATTATGGGCATAAGTCCATCCGGAAGATTTAATCGTTTTTGCATATACAAAAGCCACTCTAAGATTTTTTCTGGACGTCATTAAAGTGGTCAGGGAAGAAATCACATTCTTTTTTGGCACTTCAATGGGATCAGTTCTAACTTCTCTGGATTGGTTTTCCGATAAAGCTTCTAATTCTGTCATAAACTTTTTAATTCGATTTCTTAACACATCCTCTTTGATCTCATCAGGAAGACCATAGATCTTAATATATTCCAATAAAGCATCCCCTGTCGTTATATTGAGCTTATCTCCCCCCAGCCTATGGTATATTTCTCTGAAAGGCCGATAAATATTCCCCATAAAATGCTTATACTTATCCGAATAAACAGTTAGATTAGGACTATATTGCTGCAAATATTTGCCCAGTTCAGTAAATCCATTCTCTTTTGAAAACCAAATGGAGTTAATTCCTGTTTGCTTGTTAAATTCAAGAAATTCATAATAGATTTTTATTACAGGATCAGACTCATCTTTTTTAGGAATCAAACGTGTTACATCAGCAGCTATGCCATAAGCATCACAATATTTTAAAACACTCACTCTTTTATTTCCTTCGACAACATAAAACCAATTCAAATATTCGTAGACTTTAATAGGATCTCTGATGCCTTCTTCCATATGTGCAATATAAAGTGCCGTCCATTTGGATTTGAATTCGGATTCTCCTGAAATAAGTGGCATAAAATTACTTGCAAAAGCAATACTTCTGGAATGCGAGTATGTACCAATGATCTTTTTAAGAGGAATTTCAACGATTCCCAAATTGATTTCCGATGCAATGTCAGAGTTTTTTACAATTCCGCCTAAGGACGGTAAATATCCCGAAATCCCTTTAGAGACATTTTCTGAATAGCTTGCTTTACCCAATTTACATGCATGTTGAAAGGCATTATCCGCTTCTTGTTTATTCATCTTAACCACCTCTCTTAATACTATTATACCGTTTTAAAAAACTTTTTAAAGTAAAAAAGACATCCGTAGATGTCTTTTTAGTTTATATCACTGCCATTTTCATTATTTTGATTTTCTTCATTTTGAATTTCTTCTGAGGGTTGTTTACTTTGATTTTCTTCATTTTGACTTCCGTCTTCTAATTCTGTTTGCATAGCTACTTCTAATTCTTCAGACAGTTTCTCTTTTTCTAGTTCTGTCATTTCATCATTTATAACTTTCGTACAATTGCAATCTTCTTCTGAATCGCACTCCTCATAATCATCATCATCGAAATCATCATAATCATCATAGTCTTCGTCATCATCATGATTTCTTTTTAGTACAAACCATATGGCTCCGCCAATAGCTGCTATTAAAGTAACTGCCAAAAAAACGCAGGCAATTATTTTCTTTTTTCTTTTTTTAGACGATAACTTGGATAATATTTCTCTAAGTTCATCCATATCCATATGATTTCCTTTCCATTTATTCAACATACCCATTCTCCCTTCATTATGCTTTTCTAATTTCCCCATCTATGTGTAACTTTATGTAAGCTCATATCCATGTATATCTTGAGTTATTTTATGTCGTTTTAGAATTAATTATACAAATAAAAAAAACGGAGGAGGTGGGATTCGAACCCACGGACGGTTTAAGCCGTCAAACGATTTCGAGTCGTTCTCGTTATGACCACTTCGATACTCCTCCAAGCTTAAATTTAATTGCGATATATATCGTATAATATAATTCGAAAATTGTCAAGTTCCATGTTTAAACAGTTTGGGGCGAAAATTATTCGCCCTTATTTCATAAAAATCATAGTGCTGTAAGGAGGCATCTTAACAGTCAAATAGCCATTATCAACTCTATAGTTCTTATTTTCTGTAAAATAGTTATGAATATCCGTAAATAGTATCCTTGTCATTTCATCTTTGTAACGAATACCCACTCTCCATACAGGAATGGATAATTGTCTTTCTTTTTCATCAATGTTTATTGCAATGACAAAATGATGATTCTGATCCCATCGACCATAGCTTAAAACCCAATCATCCGTCAATAAAAATTCTAAAGAACCTGTTTTTAGAGCCTGATAACTCTTATGAATTCTAATAATGTCTTTATGAAAACTTAAAAGTTCATTATCTTCCCTTCCCCATGGATATGTTCGTCTATTATCCGGATCTGTCCACCCTACTACTCCTGCTTCATCTCCGTAATAAATTGTTGGTGCTCCGGGCCAGGTCATTTGAATAACAACTGCTGCTTTCATAACTCCTTTATTGATATTATATGCTGCAGCTTCACTGCCCTTAGTGTGAATACGTCCCACTGTACGATTGGTTCTGGTTAAAAATCTTGAATGATCATGGTTGGATAATTCATTCATAGCAGTTTGAAGGGATTGAATATTGAATCGGGCCATATGATATCTCATGGCGTCTTCAAATATTCTTGCATTTCCAAGCAAATCTCCTCTAAAATGGTCACTGTGCTTTTCCATACCCGTTAAAAAATAAGATACAGGGTCCATAAACCCATCATAATTCATAACCGTATCCCATTGATCTCCCTGAAGCCAATCAAATGAATCCCCATAATGCTCTGCCAATATAATGGCATTGGGATTCGCTTCTTTTACAGCTTTTCTGAATTCTCTCCAAAAATAATGATTGTATTCTTTACTATAGCCTAATTCTGCAGCAACGTCCAAACGCCAGCCATCCGCATTATAGGGAGGTGATACCCATTTGCGTGCAATGCTGATAATATGGTCGAATAGTTCCCTGCAGCCTTCATAATTTAATTTCGGAAGGGTGTCAAATCCATTCCATGTATGATAGCAGTCGTTATTGGGCCAATTGTTAAAATCATACCACTGAAAGTAATTATGATAAAAACTTTCTTTTTCTCTATACGCACCTTTTGGATATCCCAGTTGTCCTCCATAAAACCCTTCTCTGTCCATCCATTTATTAAAAGATCCACAATGATTGAATACACCGTCTAAAATAACCTTTATGCCATTAGCATGGGCCAGCTGAATCAATTTAATCATCAATTCATTGCTTGCGGCTAAATTTTTCTTATCGGTAGTCCTTTTAACATACATGGTGGCATATTTATTGTTAAATTTGCCCTCAGACAAGACTTCTCCTCCGTCCTCAACAATCACTCCAAAATGAGGATCAACATAATCATAATCTTGAATGTCATATTTATGATTGCTCGGAGAAACAAAAATAGGATTAAAGTATATGACTTCTACTCCTAAATCTTTTAAGTAAGGTAATTTGTCCATAACTCCTTTAAGATCGCCACCATAAAATTCACGAATCCCATCAACTGAAGGATATTTATACCAATCATTCACTTTTTCAGAGGGCTTGCCTGCGTAGATATATTCGTTATCCAAAACATCATTGGTTGGATCCCCATTATAAAATCTGTCTACAAAAATTTGATACATGACTGCTCCTTTTGCCCAATCCGGAGTATGAAAATCGGGAACAATCCTAAAATCATAAACATGATCAATATATTTTACTAAACCTTTTTTGTTATAAAAATAGGATATACCATATTTTACAATTTCAAAAAAATATGAGGTACTGCTTTGGCATGGAGGAATGACTCCTTCATAATAATCAAACAGCTCATCCTGTACCAATTTATCCATTTTCAATCTTTGTCCTTGAACATGGACAAAAGCTTCATCTACATTATTTTTTGCCGTTCTTAATTTTACTTTTACCGGTTCATCTTTTCCTGGTTCAACAGGATCTCTGAAATTAGCCGTTTCATCACTAAATATAGCTTTTTCATTAAGATATTCTTTTACTGTACTCATATATGCAATCAATTTTTGTGCATAACTCATATTAGAAAAATTCAGAAGCAAGTCCATAGATTTCCTCCTCATATGACCAGTTGACCTTGATACGACCTTTTCAGTATCATATTATTCTTTCTTGTTGAATCCTATTCTATGAAGTGTTAATATTGAAACTTTTTAATGATTATATCATAGGGATAATCTTAAGCCAAGCAGCGCATCCACTAATTTAGGACATGTTTCCATCTTTATTGTAGTATATTTTTCTATTTTTTTCATCTTATGTAATTATCAAAAAGAATTCAGTCACACTTCTTTTACAGGAATAATAGTATATAGTAGAGGTCGCGGCCTTACCTCATATACGACTTTTGAAAGGAGGCAAATATATGGCTGATGGTGTAATTGGTAGCGGAAATTTTGCTGCTTTATTGGCTGAACATATTGGCGAAACAGTTACAATATTTACATCAAGCGGCGGTCAATCCGGTTCAGGATTTACAGGAGTTATTCTTAGCGTTAATAATGTATTCGTTAGATTAATTACCAGAATAGGTCCTCCTCCAGGATGTTCTTTAGGTAATGCATGTACTGGATTTAATGTTGGTTATGGTTTAAGTGCTTATGGCGGTGACTGTGGTATTGCTGGTGGATATGGTGCTGGATATGGTTATGGTCCTATTGCTCCAGCCAGTGAAATCGGTGCTGTATCTGCTGGTGGATGGGATGGATATCCTGTTTATACAGTTGGATCTGTTACAGATATTCCGATCGCAAATATTGTTTCCTTCGTTCATAACGCCGTTTAATCTTGCCAAAAAGGTAGTTCTTAAAAAGAGCTACCTTTTTACATATATTGGAACTATATGTGATTTAAAAACATACAATACAATATGATGTTTTCCTTTTGGAGGTGGAAACAACTTGAATCTTCAAGAAATTGAAAAGTTAAAATCAATTTTAACTCAATTTGTAATGCAAGGTTGCCATATGCAATGTATCCCGAATCAAAATGCTGCTTTAAGAGCATCCGGAAGAGTTGTAGGCGTAGGATTCAGACCCCTGTGGTCATCACCCATAGATTCCAAGATTGAAAAGATTGAACTCAATTATATTGATCAGAGAGGAACTCTGCAACCCTATTCATTATATAATGTAATCGGCTACGACATTGTTTCATATGATGGCCAAAATTTAGAAAACTCAGATCATATAATCTTTGATATGCATGTGTATTCTCCTATCAAAGCTGCCAGTAAAGAACCTTATGATAAAGTGAGACTGGATATACGAAAAGGATCTACTCGATAAGTCATATTATTCGTTCCGGGGCCTGTCCCCGGATACCTGTTATTGTATTCAATGAGAGGAAGGATGCTATGTGGAAAATATTTTATATGCTTTATTTATTAAGAAACATAAATCAAACTTCCCCAGAAGAAAAGTCTCCTCCATTCTTCAATAGTGAGGCTAAATTTCTTTTCACCGAAATTTTAAAGCAATACATAGGTCAAACCGTCACTATTTTCGTCATCGGAGGTGGCCCGGGCGGTTCTGGATACACTGGAATACTTATGAGTGTAAAAAATGAATACATATCCATATACATGAATCCAATGACCTTAGCTGAAATTCCTGTATCAAAAATTACTTGTTTCTCACACAATTTGCTGTAATTTATTCTCTCTTTTATAGAATTCTATAAAAATAACTTTTCCCTCTTTCTTCTCTTCAACTTCATAACCCAATGTACTGTATCGATTCATTTCTTCAAAATAAATACCTGCAATTTCTTCAAGGGTATTTCCCGTAAACAGCCTCCTTTTTATTAATTTGTTTTCAGGTGCTGTATATATACTTTCACTCATTTTCTTTTTTTTCGTGTTTAAAAAAAGCTTGACCGTGTTTTTTCTTTTTACACATCTTGTTATGTAATGCATCTTACCATACCCCCTACATCATTTCTATGTCTGTCCAAATATAAATATTCCAAACGAATGACATGTAGGTAGTATGGCCAAAAGATGCCTTTTTTATGAAATAAAATACCCTATTTTATTAGATAGTTTCTATCACTGGCTTAAGTTTTATGGAATTACTGGATTCAACGTACTGTGTATCTTTACTTTGAGGAAGAAATGTACCTTCCATAATGGCATCAAGTTCTTCTTCATTAATGGTTTCCTGAGCCAAAAGAGCTTCTGCGATGGCATTTAAAAAGAATTTGCTTTCAATAATCAGTTCTTTTGCTTCAAAATATAAGCGTTCCATATGACTTCTGCATTCAGAAATCAATATTTCTTCTAAATATCCCTGAGAATTATTGTTAAGCAGGATTTCCGTATTCAAAAGTCCTATTTTCTTACTCATTCCGTATTTAGTCACATAATCTCTTATGATCTGAGTGGCTTTTTCAATATCATTACTTGCTCCGGTTGTAATGTTTTCTTCCCCAAAAATTAATTCCTCAGCAATTCTTCCTCCAAGACTAATCATAATTTGTGCTTCCATTTCTTTTTTGGTATGGTACATTTTATCCGGAGGAATATTCATGCTAAATCCTCCAGCCCCCTTAGTGCTTGGAATAATCGTTACTTTAGATACAGTATTATGAGGTGCTATAAGTTTTGTAATCAGTGCATGGCCTGCTTCATGATAAGCAGTAACTTCTCTTTCAATTTGCAATATGGTGCTTCTGTCTTTTTTTTCTGAACCGGCTATGACTTTATAAAAAGCTTTATCAATATCCATCCAGTCGATTTTTTTTGCATTTCTTTTTGCTGCCATAATAGCAGCTTCATTTAGAAGATTTTCCAGCATCGCTCCACTAAAGTATACAGTTTGCTTTGCTAATTTCCCCAAATTTATATTATCAGACAAGGGCTTGTTTTTCCCATGAAGTCTTAAAATATATTCCCTGCCGTTAACATCAGGAAGACCTATTTCAATATGGCGATCAAAACGGCCAGGTCTTAAGAGTGCCTCATCTAATATATCCAACCTGTTCGTAGCTGCAATAACAATAATCCCTTCATTGTCTTTAAATCCTGACATTTCTGTGAGTAAAGCATTAAGCGTCTGATCCCTTTCATCATTTCCACCCGCTAAGCCATTGGATCTTTTTTTACCTAATGTATCAATTTCATCGATAAAAATAACTGCCTTCCCCTCTTTTCTTGCTTTTTCAAAAAGTTCTCGAACGCGACTTGCCCCCACGCCCACATACATTTGAACAAAATCTGATCCTGAAACAGAAAAAAACGGAACCCCAGCCTCTCCTGCAATAGCTTTTGCCATTAAAGTTTTACCTGTTCCCGGAGGCCCATAAAAAATAATGCCTCTTGGCATTCTCGCTCCATATCGTACATATTTCTCCGGCTTTTGAAGAAAATCAATAATATCTTGTACTTCTTCTTTTGCTTCTTCGTTTCCTGCCACATCAGCGAAAGAAAATCTTTTTGCCTTCTGTAATTCTACTTCTTTCACATTTAAACCCATTAAATTCCCCGATGTTTGAGAGGTTAACCTCTTTGATACATATCTAAAGACTATTAAAAAAAGAATAATCATTAAAACGCCTTGAATAATACTGCCAGCAGTAGCTGAATTAGCCTCTTCCACTGAAATCCCTTTCTTTAAAAGAAATTCTTTCAATTCCGGATTTCTTGGATTGTCCGTAATATATATCTTATTTTCAATATCTTTTAAGTGCAGTTGCATTTTAGCTGTACCATTCAAAATAACGTCTTCTACGTTGCCCGCTTCTACTTCTTCTAAAAAATTAGAATACGAAATTTCTTCTATATTGGATTGCTTATATATGAACAATATCCCGAGAATAACAATCAGCGCGATAATAGGTATTGTCCAGATATATTTTCGATTCTTTTTCACGACATGACCTCCCCTGGAATTTTTACACATAAACCTTGATAATCATAGTTTACATAATTTATTTACAGTATAATACATTTTTTCTAAATTGTCGATGGTAGTTGTTTACACAAAAAGCAGCCGAATTACGGTGTAATCCGACTGCTTTAATGGGTGTTTATAATCATTGATGCGTTTGGTATATTTTGAAGAGCCGATATGATTTTGCTTGCTTCTTCGCTGGTCCAATCTTTACTTGGTTTATCTTCCCCTATAACACTGCTGCAAAAAGTTCTAAGCTGTTCTTCATCAAAATGCTTTTCCTTAGATAAATTATATATAAATTTCCTTTGCTTCTCACTGCTGGGTTTTGCCGCTTCTTCCTGAAGCTCCATATCTTCTACATCCTGAGTAAATATACCGGATGAACGAGTTGCTGATAATACTGCATCAATAAGAGCACGTTTTTTAGCCATTTTAAGAATTGTATTGACAATCGTATAGGGATCTTGGTACCTGTATTTTCTTTCTTTAGAATTACATGAGCCTACACCCTGAGCTTCAAGAAGATTATTTCTCTTATTGATTAAAGTGACTTCTACTTCATAATGAAAGAATCCCTTTTCCCAATCTTCTACTCGATTTTTTACTTCTACCATTTTGGCAAAGCCATATACATCACACAACTTTTCTGCTCCCGGTTTTAATAACGTTGGCTTAGAGACTCCGGGAATTTCTCCATAGTCTTCTCCTTTAATCATATACTTCTTAATAAATTCTTCAAGAAGATGAATGCGGCTTTCTACTTCTTCTAATGAAATTGCAAAAGAAGGTACAATATCATTATTTTTCGCTTCCATTGGCAATCTCCTTATAATTCATATTCAAAAGATCAGTGTAGTCCAATTCTAGGATATGTAAAAAACAAACGAAATATGTCAAAATACATTAAGAAGTTTTTTGAATAAAAGAAAAACAGTGGAAATCCCACTGCTTTTCTGGAGAAGGTATTAAATTTTTTGGGGGGGTGCAGCAACTCACTTGCTGCTTTATATAATTAAATCAATTGGGGGGGTCTTACAAGTGTTATTATAACAAATATTTCAATGTAAGTGTGCATAAACATTATCCAATTCGACATTATTTTTAGGTAATTTTTTATAATTTATATTGCCAACCAAATAAAGACTAAAGAAAAATATACAAAATATGACTAAAAAAACCATACTCCTTATATCTCAGTGACTTACTGTCGAATCTTAATATAAAAGATTATCCATCGAAGCTTTTTCATATTCCTTGTTCAACCCAAAATACTCTGCTACAATATCTCTAAATATCTCTGCAGGATAAGCTGAAGAATATGCATATGGAATAGCAACAACAATTGCAATTTGGGGATCATCATATGGAGCAAATCCCACAAACCAGGCATGTTCTCCTCTGCTGAGCTGTTCTTGAGCACTTCCTGTTTTACCTGCCACTTTTATTGGAAAATCTTTAAATACTGCCCGGACTGTTCCTTCATCTCCAGATGTCACTTCATACATTCCTTTATAGATGATCTGCAAATTTTCCGGGTCAAATTCTGACTTCTCCAATACTTCTGGTTCTTTTTCCAAAACGGTTACTCCATCATAGGTCTTTACGGAATCCACAACATGTAAATTATATAAGGTCCCTCCATTGGCTAAAGTGGCAATATATCTCGCCATATGAATAGGCGCAAAATTATGGGTCCCCTGACCAATTGCAGAACGAATAACATCTCTGTCCGATAACTTAGGTTCGTATTCATCCAGTTCAATTCCAGTTTTTCTGTCTAATCCGAATTTACTTGCATAGTTTCTAAGCACATTGAGTCCATTTTGCTCAATGCCGTTTTTCCCATTGGCTTTCGCCATTCTGTAAGAAGTTTCATAGAAAAAGTAGTTGCAGGATACTTCTAAAGCCCTAGTAATATCTGTTAATCCATGGCCGACATGATAAGAGCTATAAATCCAGCATCTGGCATATGGAAGGCCTGCATCTGTGTATATACCTTTATCGTTTATCCTTTCAGAACGCGTAATGACGCCTTCTTCCAACCCCGCTATCCCTGTAATCATCTTAAATGTCGAACCAGGCGCCATTCTCCCTTGAGTTGCCCTTGGAAACATTGGTATAGTGGGATCTCCCTGGAGTTTTTTGTAATATTCATAGTCTATGCCATTAATAAATTTATTATTGTCATAGCTCGGATAACTAACAAGACTCAGCACTTCCCCCGAATGAACATCTACCACAACTACAGCGCCGGTACTGGGGTCTAATCCCAGTTCATGTGGAGAAATTTCTCCAGTACTTATTCTCTCCTTTAAAACCTCTATGGGCGATATGGTCCCTCGTTCCAAATTCTTTCTGAACTGATCATCTGCTGTTATAACATTTTGCTCCACCATAACACTAATCATATTTTTAGATGATATTTCTCTGGCTTTAATCATATCTATTAACGCTTCTTTAGCTAATTCAACTTCACTTTTCCCTTCTTCTTCATCCGTATCCTCTTTCATATTTTTTATTTTACTCTTTAACCTGTCGGCTATAGCTTTTTGTGCTGTATCCGCAGGAGCTTTAAGTATTGCTTCAGTAGAAATTGTATTCGTACTTACCAGCCCTGCAAGTAAATCTTGAATATATATAGGTGGCTCGGTTTTAGAAGGGGATCTCTCTATTCTTGAAAGAATAATATTGGTCAATTTATTGACTAATATCTCTTCAACCTTTTTTTGAAGACTTAAATCCAATGTTAAAAATATCTTTCCTCCAGGTATAGGGTTTTCTACTTTGTGAACTTGTTTTCTTTGCCCTAATGGATCTACTTCTACTGAAGTTGAGCCATCTTTTCCTCTGAGATAAAGCTCCATTTCTCTTTCAATGCCTATTCTTCCAACAATATCATCCTGATTATACCCTTGGTCTTTTAATGATTCATATTGCTCTTGTGTAATTTTTCCTGTATATCCTATAATATGGCTTACCAGTTCTCCTTCAGGATAATATCTTACCGCTTCAACATCAATATAAAAGCCTGGGTATTTATCATAATTTTCTTCTATCTCGGCTATTGTCTTATCCTTTATATCCGTGGCAACAGTAATAGGCTGATATTTTCTGTAGCGTTTTTGATAGAGAGAATACTTTAATGAAAGGACTTTTCTCGCATCCTTATCACTTAGTTCAGGGTCAATGTCAAAAAAGTTTCTTAACTCCTGAAAAAAATCATCTCCATTCATTTCTAACTGTTTTTTTGTTAGTTGACTTCGTTCTTTACCAAATACTTCTTCCTTCCATCTGATTTCTTCATTTTCTGTAGTTTGAAATTCAAAGGGCTTTTCAGCAGACAAAGGAAGTTCATCGATCATTTTTTCATTGTTTTTCTCCAACAATTTAACCAAGTTTAACAAAACTTCATCACGATTTTCAACATCAATGCTCGGATCTAATTTAATGCTCATAGCGTTTTTATTCACTGCTAAAGGCTTACCATACCGGTCATAGATCGTTCCTCTAGGGGCGGAAATAGGTAACTCTCGCAGAACGTTGGTATTAACTTTGCTTTGATGATATTCCCCTTCAATAATTTGAAGTTTAAATAAATACACACCCAATATGCAAAATATCGTAAAAAAACCCAAAGCAAGGATAAACAATCGACTTGTGATGAATTTTATAAATTTACTCAAATTTGATTCCATAATTTCAACCCCTAATCATGCTTCTATTCTAAACTTACCTGTTTTTAAAAAAGTTATTTTTATCCACATTTATTTATTATAACTTATTGCTAAAAAAATTAAAATATAAAATAAAAGCTCTGTTTTAGAACCGTTTCTAAAAACTTTATTCACTTTCAAAATCTTGTACATCTGAGCTTCCTTCTATATATGCATCCGCAACTATTTTTAATTCTGTTATATCGATAGGATTTTCTATCTCTAAATCAGGATATTTTCGTGATACCATTTCCTGAATTCTAAAAACATCTAACCTTTTTTCTTTATATTTTTTAAAAAACTCAGTACACCTTTTTTTTAACTCTTCTTCTGCAGCTTTTTCTATTTTTTTAATTATTTCGGGTTCATCCAGATCAATCGCATCCTCTGATTCTGCGAAACTAATTTTGAGTTTAAAATCCTTTTTTAGAGTTATTTCATCATGATCATAATCATAAAAAACAGAACTTTTCAATTTGCTATTCAGTACTTCCAAAGTAATCTGCTTTCCCTGAATAGTCGGATGAGGAAGAATAATAACTCTTGTTGTTCCTTCTCCCATCATCTCATTGTATATTTTTTCTTCTTCTGGCTCCATCTTGTCTATTAATTTGCCTTTCATTAATATGCCTGCTCCTTCAATCGAAATGTCATCTTCAAGAGCCTCTTCTTTTATTTTAACAATGCCCATTACTCCAACAGAATTGCCAATGTATCTATTATTTAAATACTCGTAAACCTGATAAATGTCTGCAAATTTTGAAATAAGGTCATTACGCACCAATTCGTATAGATATAAGCCGAGATATTCTTCTTGTTTTATATTAAGCTGAATAAGCTCTTTAGGATCTCCTTCGAATAGCAAAATATACTGCCTTATTAAAAGTTCCTGATCTCTGTTAAGAAAATCAATAAAGTGATCTATCCCATACTCAGCAGCCCTTTTAGTAAAAATAATAATTTTATTTTGCTGATAGTTAATCTTATCGCTGGCAGTTTTATTTTGATTTCTCACCGCTTCAAACAAGGTTTTACCTGTGGCTGAAAATATTAAACGGGTTCCTGTTTCTGTGTTATTTTTTTTGCTCCTATATGTATGAAAAAGTTCTGAGTATAGCACCACATTGCCATCTTCGTTAACATCAATGATGACAGCTGTGGAAAATATCGCTTTATCAATATCTTTATAATTAAAACAACCGCTTAATAATATCATACATATCAAAAAGCAAAGAATTACTCTCACTTTCATTATGCATCATCCTCATCAATAAATGAATGGGATATATCTTTAAGATTGGAACGCAGAATTTTGTCTTTTAATTTAAAAATATTAACAGTGCCTATCGGATATAGATATGGATATCCACAACTGGTCAGACTTGCAAGGTGAGATAAAAAAATCAGGAATCCAACAAAAAATCCAGGGAGTCCTAGTAAAGTTGAAAAAAGTATTAAGATATCCGTCCATATAGCTATAGCTCCAAAAATGTTCGGAACCAAAAATGCGGAAAGAGAAGTAAGTGCTACCAGCAAAACTGCAACGGTAGAAGCCAATCCTGATTGTACTGCAGTGTCTCCTAAAATTAATGCACCTACAATGCTGATAGCTTGTCCTATGGACTGCGGAAGCCTTACCCCTGCTTCTCTTAAAAGCTGAAAGAAAAACATCATTAATAATATTTCTATAAAAATCGGAAAAGGAATAGCTGCTCTCGCAATTGTCAATCTAAAAAGGAACGATGGTGGAATTAAACTAAAATGATGGGTTGTCAAAGCAATATATATTGGTGGCAGCAAAATCGCAATGATAAAGCCGACCCATCTGATCATTCTTACATAATTAGCAAAATATATGTTCACATTATAATCACTGGGAGTCTGAAAATTTTCAATAAAAAAATGTGGAACCGTAATTCCAAATGGGTCACCGTCCACAAATATTCCCACTCTTCCTTCCGATAATCTGGCAGCAAACACATCAGGTTTTTCTGTATACCCTACAGTATCGAAAACACTGGGTTTATCTTGTAATTGCTCCGCTATATAATTGGATTGCTGCACGAAGTTAACATCAATATTTTTTAACGTTTTTCTCACATGATTAACCAGTTTTTTGGGGGCTGACCCTTCCAAATATAGAATCATCACTTTTGTAGCCGTTTCTTTCCCCAATAAAATCAATTCACATTTTAAATCTTTATTGGTAAGGCGTTTTCTTATAAGAGAAATATTTGTACTGAGATCTTCCGTTAAGCCTTCTCTGGGTCCTTTAATAACGGATTCCGTAGGTGGAATTTCTACTGCTCTTGATGTTGCTTTTTTAGTATCACAATAAAGCATATCCTTAAAGTCATCGAAAACCAATACTGTATTCCCAGATATAATTTGGCTTACTGCTTCTTCAACCCTTGTAATTCTTTCCAAAACACCAAGAGTAATAACATCTTTTTCGATTTGCTCTAGATTTAAGACTTGATCTTTTTGCTCAAGAAGTGGTTCGATAATGAATTTATTGATCATGTCATAGTCAGAAATTGTTTCGATAAATAAAACATGAATGATTCCTGATTTGGTTTGAATATCTCTTATTTTAAAATCTGCATTTTTTTGAAGGATCGATTGAATAGAATTCAAATTATTTACCATATACCTCACCCATGTTATTATTTGATGTTTTAGGAATATTATTCATAAATATGGTAAATAATAGTTAATAGCATGTAGATTTAGGAGGTGAAAATATAGATCAATTCAATACTAAACATTTGGCATTTGTACTCATGGGTACAACCATTGTGTCTCTAAAAAGCTATCCTACTCTCCTCACACGAAGCGGTGGAAGAGATACCTGGATTGCCTTTATTTTTTCTTCTGTCCTGATTTTTTTATATGCATGGTTTATGTTTGCATCCTTTAAGAAAACAAACTGTTATAATTTGCATAAAATATACTGCGGTGCAGTAGGGAAATTTTTAGGAAATTTCTTTATGATCTTATTTGGTCTTACATTATTTTTAACCCTGCTGGAAAGTGCCTCCGTAGAAGCTCATTCTATGCATACGAATATGTTGCTGGAAACTCCTACCTGGTATATTGCATTATTTTTTGTTTTGCCCGCAATATATACACTTAAAAAAGGCAGAGCTGCTATTATGATTACTACTATTATTTCAATAGTACTGATTATATTTTCAGGAATAACTCTGGCCTTGCTGACATTCAAGTGTAAAAAGTTATACTACTTGCTGCCTATACTGAGAGATGGAATTACTCCAGGGCTTATTAAATCATTTTTTCAATCCATTGGTTTATACGGATGCCTCACCATCAGCTTTCCTTATATAGAAGACTTAGACCAAAAAAAGAATCTGGTAAAACATGAATTGCTTTCAATGCTTTTTATTATTCAGATCGAAATCGTTGCGATCATAGGAATTATTACTACTTTTGATATACGTTATCTTAATACCATGGCATATCCTAAGTTGCTTCAGACTCAATTGGTTGATTTTGCACATTTTTTAGAAAGCGGCGAGTTCTTTGTTATGCTTCAAATTATTGGAGGATGGTACATCAAGTACATATTAACCTTTTATGCGCTTACGAAAGTTCTTCACTACATAAAACTTCATGATCCATATGTTCTCTATACCATCAGTTTACTGGTATTGATAGGAGCTATTTCTCTATCCCAAAATATTATCTATCTGTTTAAATATCTTCATTACTTTGCATATATCTGCTTATTTAATTTTGTGGTCGTCCCTTTTATGATGGTTTTAATTTATAGAATACGCAAAAAAACTGCCTAGTCTTTATCACTAGGCAGTTTTTTGCGTTTTAAGCTCCCGGCCGGATTCGAACCGGCGACCTATTCATTACGAGTGAATTGCTCTACCCCTGAGCCACGGAAGCATCAACGAAAGTATTATAAATAAAATTAAATCATTTGTCAATACGCAGGAAAAGTTCTTTCCCACGTATTGATTTCATTTGATATGTGATTTAATTCACATCTTTCATTAAATTTTTGTTAATCTCAAGCAATTCCATGATTTCGTCTTCTGTCATTTTAGAAAGCATGCTTTCTCCCGGATGAATAACACTATCGATCATTTCTCTTTTCTTTTGCTGAAGATGATATATTTTTTCTTCGATGGTTCCTTTTGTGATCAATTTTATTACCTGAACAGCATTCTTTTGTCCGATTCTATAAGCTCTGTCTGCTGCCTGGTCTTCTACTGCAGGATTCCACCATGGATCAAAATGAATAACCGTATCCGCTCCCGTTAAATTTAAACCTGTACCTCCTGCTTTTAATGAAATCAGAAAGATGCTGTTTTCGCCTTTGTTAAACCTTTTTACCATCTCTCCTCGCTCTTCTGCAGGAGTGGAACCGTCTAAATAAAAATACCTTATATCTTTTCTTTTTAACATCTCTCCTATGATTTGAAGCATACTGGTGAACTGAGAGAAAATCAGAGTACGATGTCCTCCTTCTAAAAGTTCTTCAACGATTTCTTCAAGGAGCATCATTTTTCCAGTGTCTTCTTTATAATCCTCCAGGAAGGATGCCGGATGACAGCAAATCTGTCTAAGCCTTGTGAGAATAGATAATATCTTAATGTGACTTCTTTCATATCCTTTTTCTGCAATTTCTTTCGCCAGCTCTCCTCTTGCTTTCTCTACATAGGCAAAGTAAATCTTCTTTTGAGCTTCGGTTAGTTCTGCAATCATTTTGCTTTCAATTTTTTCTGGTAATTCTTTAAGCACATCTTTCTTCATTCTTCTTAAAATAAAAGGTTTGATTTGCTTTTGCAGCTGTTTTAAGGCATTTTTATCCTGATTTTTTATAATTGGTTTTTCATATTTTTCAACAAACTGCCGATGAGAAAACAGATACCCTGGAAGAATAAAATCAAAGATCGACCATAGTTCCGTTAAACTGTTTTCTATAGGAGTTCCGGTTAATGCATAATACCCTGAGGCCTTAATCTTTTTCACGCTCATAGCATTAAGAGAAGATGGATTTTTGATATGCTGGGCTTCATCCAGAATACAATACTTAAACTTTATTTCCTTATACAGATCAATATCCCTTCTAATTAAAGCATAGGAAGTAATAACCACATCCACATCTTTTATATCTTCAAGAAACTGGGTTCTTTCATGTTTATTGCCTGATACGATCACTACTTTAAGCTCCGGTACGAACTTTTCAGCTTCATCTTTCCAGTTGTAGACCAAAGAAGTAGGTGCCACAATCAATGATGGCGTTCCATCTCTTTCGGATAGAAGAAACGTAAGAGTTTGAAGGGTTTTACCAAGCCCCATATCGTCTGCCAATATACCCCCAAAGCCATAGGCTGAAAGAGCTTTTAACCACTTATAGCCTGTCTTTTGATAATCTCTTAATACAGTTTCCATCTCTTTTGGAATGGATAAATCCAAATCCTCTGGTTCCCTCACATTTTGAACCAATCTTTTAAAGGCTTGATTTCTTTTAATCTGATTAAAATGAGACTCTTTGATTTCTTCGTCTAAATATAGTGCCCTATATTTAGGAAGCTCAATGATTTCAGTCGCTAAATCGTCTTGATCTAAATTAAAATAATCTACCAGACGAGATATAGCCTCTAAGGTATTTGATTCCAGAGGAAGCAAATCTCCGTTTTTTAACCTGTAATATTTTTTTCTTTCTTTTAGAGAAGTAAGTATTCTCCATAATTCATCCCTGTCTATATCTTGGTGGTCAAAAGAAATCTCCAGCATATCCGATGTTTCATTTAACCTTATTCCTATGGAAAATAAAGAGGGGTCTTTAACTTTAATATTTTTAAACGATTCCGAATAGTATACCTGAGACAATTTTTGAAGCTCTGGAACAATCTCATAAATAAATTTAAAAAATTTCTCTTCTCCGTCTAAGTATAAATAATTCTTAGACACTTTAAACTCCATCTCTTCAAAATAAGTTAAAATCCTGTTTTCCTTTTCTATATCACGAACCACAATCTTATTTTCCACGCGCTTTGTCTGCTCGTCAGAGAATGGGTTAATTTTAGCATCTCCATAGCAAAATATGATTTCAGCTTTTATACCTTCTTCTCCTTGATCCAGATAAATTTCAGCCTCTAACTCTACCTGGTACAAACTGTTTTCTACTTCCTTGTCTATCTCAATAGCGCCCACTAAATTTACAGCCGGAAGGATTTCCGACACAAATCTTTCTTTCTGCTCCTCCTGCACATAAATCGTGTCTGTGTTTTTTAATTCATTATAGAGTAATTTCATGTATCTTTTTTGCTCGGAATTCAATTTATAAACCTTTTCTTGGTAGAAAAAGTAGTTGCCTTCTTCATCTAAAAGAATCAACTCGTTTATTTTTCCACACTGAAGGGCTAAATATTTTTCTTCATGCCTCAACTCGAACTCAATAGGTGCTTTGCCTTCTTCTATACCATGGATTTCATATTCTTTCTCATTGATTTTAAGTAAAAATATCTCATTGTTTAGCAGTTCCAATATCCTTTGGGTACTGCTCGACGGAAAATATACTCTTTTCCCTTTAAAAATGCTTGCGCCAATATATTGTGAAGAAAAATCTTTAGAAAGATTTTCTATTTCATAGAGCTCCTTTAAAATATCTAAAATGCCTCTATGGATTTTTGAAAATTTATGTTTATAGGGGACAAAGGTAAACTTTTTGCCATATTCAATAGGCGTTCCTGATTTCATACTTTGAATTAAATTCTTAATGCTTTTTACACTGTATAGATACCTTTTTCCTATTTTTAATTCCAGAAAAGAACACAGTTCTTTTTTATATGGATTCTCTATTCCTAAAGTCACTTCTAAACGAACTTCTTCTTTTTCAATCGTTGCAGGATTATTAAAAAAATTAAAGAAATCATCCTGTATAGGTTTCTTGAATCGTTTGTTATACTGAGGTAGAATTTCCTGAACCTTTTTTAATACTGCAATGATATGTTTACAGCTTCCATTATATCCCTCAAATGCAGGGCAATCACAATAGTGTCCAGTAAGAACACCTTCATCATTGAGAGCAATATGAACATCATAATCTCTTCTTCCCGATACTTTTGCATGGGCCATCAATTTTTCAGGATCGAAATGAAACTTGAATATATTGCCACCAACATAATATTGCTTGCCTTTTACATAAGTCTCATAGCTTGTCGCTGCATTTAATATTGTCTGTTCAGTAATAATCAATGTGCACACCTCTATATTGAATAATAATCCTATTATATCATAAAATACTTTACTTATTAGTTCATTAAATTGATACAAAAATGCTCTAATCAGAAAACATATCTGATTAGAGCATTAATAGGTCTAATAAAAGATCTAAATTATTAAGCTAAGCATACTGCAGGTACTCTTACCTCTTGAAGCTCCATGACAAAGTGAGTTAAAAGTACTGCCGTATGAATGATTGCATTTTCTAAATCAATCTGGATTATATCTTTCCAGCTTAGATTTTCAGCAAGCTGAAGATATTTTTTATTTTCTTTTCTCATATATTCATCTACAGAAGATATGCCTTTATTCATCTTGGCTAAATATTCAGGAACAATTTGCTCTATATCCTTGGAAAACTTGATATGATACTTTTCGTCATCCAAGTAATGCTCATATTGAACATGCTTTTTCATGTCTATTACATATGCATTATGGGAATAGCAAAATGCATCAGATATGTAATGACTAAGAATTCCCAATATCAATGAAATGCGTTCAATCTTTTTTTCTTTTAAAACAATTCGTTCATATTCCCGTTGAAAGTGAGGCAGAACAATTTTTGGAGAATGAATCTGCATTCTTCGAAGAGGTTGAAGATCCGGCATTGTGGCACCGATTGCCAGAAGCTTGCGATTAAAAGAAACCCCTACTAAAGCTTCAAGAATATCTCCAGCATACTCTGCCACATAAATATGGCTGGATAATCTCAAAAATACACCTTCTCTTTATTTAACTTCATTTTGATGTTTATTATACTATGTTTTATAGGTTTAGTCTATTAAAATATGAAATCACCCATAATTTTTTTTTATTAAACCAACATAATAAAATCCCTATGCAACGATAGGGATTTTATCCATCTTATTTTTTCTGACCTATTTCTTTTTTTGCTGAAGGCCGCCTTTTTTTCTGCTTTTTTGAGAACCTTGTTGTGGAATGGACTCAGAAGCAAATTCTTCTGTAGCATAAGAAGCTGGCTGACTGGCTTTATCGATTTTTTTACTTTTAGCCATGGGAGTACTCCTTTCTTCATTAAAATTAATCACCCTCAGCAATAATTATGAAACAAATAAGGATATTTTATACACAGAACTAAAAACTTTCAGTACTTTTAAGACTTATACTTCAAAAATTTTCGATATTTCCTCCCGGCTGGCTACAGTCAATTCAAGTCTTCCATCCACTTCTATTCCGGCTCCCATTAACTCATTTTTTACACTCATATAAGCTAAATCAGGATAATTATTTTCTTTGCTTAAATGCCCTAAAATCACTGTTTTAAGCTTGTCGTGAAAAATTTCAACCAAGGTTTTACCGGCTATTTCGTTGCACAAATGCCCCTTATCCCCCAATATCCTCCGCTTTAAATAATAAGGATAAGAGCCGCTTTTTAACATATCAATGTCATGATTGGATTCCAATAAAATAAGGTTAGACTCTCTTATATTATTTTTTACATAGTCATTCATATGCCCTAAATCCGTTGCAATACTAATTTTTTTATCTCCATGAACAAAGGTATATCCTACAGGATCAGCCGCATCATGGGGAATACTATAGGGATGAATAATCAAATCGTCTATAATAAAATCTTTATCTTTTTCAATCACTTGACGATGGTCTGGCTTTATTTTCCCGATCATGCTTTCCATTTCATCCATGGCATCCCAGGTACTTGCTGTAGCAAAAATAGGTATATCAAATCGTCTCGATAAAATCCCTGCTCCTTTTATGTGATCACTGTGCTCGTGGGTAATTAAAATACCATCCAGATCTTTAGGATTTACATTCATCTGCTCTAAACCATTTTGAATTCTTTTTCCACTGATTCCTGCATCAATTAATAAATTGACTTTAGGTGTTCCTATATAAAGGCAGTTTCCGCTACTGCCGCTGGTAATCGAACAAAAATTAAATGCCATTGTCATTTCCTTCCTTATTGAAGTCCCAATTTGAGTTATATCAACAGTTATTGTATAATAAAACTAATCCTATGTCCACCCATCCATTACTTGGTATCATGTTTATTGGGTTATAGATTTTTCTCTTAAGGAGTGAGCTTATGATTAGAAAAGCTATTATAAAAGATGCAGAAATTATTACAGAGTTTAATTACTGTTTAGCAAAAGAAACCGAAGACCTGGAACTTAATAGAGAAACTTTATTTAAAGGCGTTCAAAAAGTTCTTTCGGATGAATCCAAAGGTATTTATTTTGTCTATGAAAAAGACGAAAAAATCGTAGGGCAACTGATGATTACGAAAGAATGGAGTGACTGGAGAAACGGAGACTTTTGGTGGATTCAAAGTGTCTATGTACATAAGGACTATAGAAGGCAAGGAATTTATACAGCATTGTTTAATCATGTTAAATCCATTGTGGATTCCGATGATACTATCTGTGGTCTGCGGTTATATGTTGAAAAAGAAAATGAAGCAGCCAAAAACACATATAAAGCTCTGGGCATGAAAGAAACCTATTATCTTCTTTATGAATTATCATCCCCTGATAAAAGTCATGAATCTTAAAACACAAAAAAGTAGGGAGCTATTTCCCTACTTATTCTAAGGAGATTTTTCCATCACTGCTGCATATGATTTTTTTCTCAGACTTGTTCATAACGGTTTCCAGTACGACTTTTCCACCCCAGAGCCTGGAAACATATTTTAAGGTCTCAAAGGTATTGGTAGCATCCAATTCTCTTCCATCAAACACATGCTTTAGCAAAAGTGTGTTATCCCTTTTTTTGGTATCTTTTACAATAATTTTAGGAATGCTTCCCATGCCAACGGTATCAGCAAAGCGATTTCTTATATTTCTCCATCCTTCTTCATCTGCTACTTCCGTTACCACATAATATCTGTCCTGTTCTTCGAATTCTAAAAGATTCATTTCTCTGCAAAGGTCAAAATTAAGATATCTTCTGATAAAAGAGGAATCTCTTTCAAGGGTCCTTACTTCAAATATTTTTTGTGGGTCTTCATATCGATTTACTATGTTTTCCCATATTTTGAACCCCATATAATAAGGATTGATTCTTCCGGGCAAAGGCCGAATCACCGAATTGTGAATTTTTAAAAATTCAATGTGATTTCCATGGTCCAAATCTAATTCCTTAAGTATATTGTAATGCCACCAGCTCGCCCATCCCTCATTCATGATTTTGGTTTCCATCTGGGGAATAAAATATCTTGTTTCTTCCATGACAATATTTAAGATATCTTTTTCCCAATCTTCGCCGTCTCCATGTTCTATCAAAAATTCCAACAGGTTCTCGTATTCTTTCTTTTTCTCTTTTTCTTCCTCTGTTTTCTTTTCTGAAAGTCCGCACTGATATCGAATGGAATGGGCCGCATCCAAAACCCGTTCTACTTTTTCATAACCTATACTGGGATCCTGTATATAGGAACGGATTCTATTGGCATGATTTTTAAACATTTCTACTGCCAGTTTAGCATTGGTATTTTCTTTGAATAATCTATTGTTTTTAAAGAAATCATTATGTCCATACACATGCGCCATGGTTAAAATCTGCAGGATCAGAGTATTGTCTTTCATTAAATAGGCAATGCAGGGATTGGAATTGATCACCATCTCATAAGGAAGTCCCGTAAGATTATACTGGTATAAGGTCTTTAATTTTTCGTAGGCTTTCCCAAAGCTCCAGTGAGGGTAGTGGGACGGCATACCTACATAGGATTCGTAACAAAGCATATCTTCAAAACTAATGATTTCAAATTCCTGGGGATAAAAATCCAGTCCTTTTTCTTCTGCCATTTTTTCTATTTTTTCATTCCAATACTGTAATTCTTCTAATGAATAGTTCATGACAACCACCCTTTCGGGCCATTCTTCTTTTCTATATTTAAAAGCTCTTTAAAGGCCGACCATACTTCTTCCTTGTTGGATATTTTAACCATTGCAAAATTAGGTTCTTTGATTTCTTCCATATATTTATGCATGATTGTGCTGGTATAAGTACTGGTTTTAATTTCTCCATATCCAAACATATTGCAGACTTTGCAAAGCTCTATGGCTTTTTCTATAGCTTTTTGGTTATCTTCTCCCCAGTTATCTCCATCACTGCAGTGAAAAGCATAGATATTCCACACCTCGGAATTATATCTTTCTCTTATAATCTCCAATGCCTTTTGGTACCCGCTGCTGATATAAGTTCCTCCGGATTCGCCTTTGTGGAAAAACTCGTCTTCGGTTACCTCTTTTGCCACCGTGGTATGGGCAATAAAGACCACTTCCACATGAAGATACTTAATCCGCACAAATTGGTACAGAAGAAAATAGAAACTTCTTGCCAGATACTTTTTTGTCTGCCCCATGGAACCTGAGGTATCCATAATGCAAATGATCACTGCATTGGAATCTCTTTTTAATTTTGGCTGAATGCGAAAGTATCTGATATCATCCTTATGAAAAGGAAATCTTTCATCTTCCTCTATATCTTGATTACGTTGCATCTGTTTTTTTCTTTTGATTTTTTCTATGACTGTATGCTTTTTAGAAATTCGGGGAGGAATTCCTTTGGTTTGAATTCCCCAACGTTTTCCAGTGCTGTCGGATTGAATTTCTGTAAACTGTTTTCTATAAAGATAAGGAAGGTCAAGATCTTCAAATAAATATTGAATCGCATCTTCGATGGTTATTTCCGTTTCGTAAATGTCTTCTCCTTCTTCATTCCCTGCTTGATTTCCCTCGCCGTTTCCATTGCTGTATTTTCCTTTGGGATAGCGGTCTCCTTTTTTTTCACTTCCATCCCCTGAACCGATAGCTTTTTGATTTGAGCCATACTTAAAATAATATTCTTTAAGCCCTCTGATGGGGATTTTGATTTTCTTATTTTTAGCTTGACCAATAATGCTTTCTTCCGAAATAATATCCCCTATATTTTCCTTTATACTTTTTTCCACCAGTTCTCTATGACGTCGTCTGTCTTCTGCGCTCCGATCTCTGCCATATTTTTGAAACTCCCGAAAGATTGCCATGCTATCACCTAATCTTTCCAAAGATTGTTAGCCGCATATTTTAGTACTACATTGCAGCAGTGGTCGCAATAACCATTCCTTTTCATTTCCTCTACCATGGCATCATATTTTTTGCTTTGTTCTTGGTCTCGAACTTTTGATTTGGTAATAATTCTGGACAATTCTCTGACCGATGCCGTTAATTTCTTTTCTATCGCTTCTTTTAAGGGTTCATAACAGGTGTAATCAATCTTACCGCCATTCCTTAAAACTGAAAACATATAAGCGGTTACATCCTGTCTAAAGCCCTTTGCTGCACTTGGAGTAATTCCCAGCTGCTGCTCAATAGAAGATAAAAATTCTTCATCGGGTTCTAATTCTTCTCCTGTATTTGGATCTTTTAGCTTGGTTTTATTTACAAAGGCTTCTGCATGGTCCAAATAATTGTTAAATAGATCCTGAGCCTGTTCCCTATAGCCATGGATAAAGGCTTTCGTCACTTCCTTTTCCAGTATCTGATGATATTCTTTTTTAATGCTGTCTTGAAGGAATCCCAGATATCTCTTCTTCAAATCTTCCGGTGCAGCCATTTCTTTAACTTCTTTAATCAAACTCTCCATAACACTTAAAGGATTAATGCAATTATGTTCCGAGTCTGACAGAGCACTGTCCAATGCTTTCATAATAAATCTGGTAGAAATTCCTGTCATCCCTTCTCTTCCTGCCTCTTCTTTCAGCTCCATGACATCAATTCTTTTTGTAGTGCCTTTTTCAATGATTTCTTCTCCGTTGTAAATCTTTAATTTGGTCATAGGATCTACCTTGTTAGAAAGTGCAAGACGGCTAAGTATCGCAAACATTGAAGCAACTTCTATCGTGTGGGGAGCGATGTGTGCTTTAAAGTTGGACTTTCTAAGAATCTTTTCATATATTTTTATTTCTTCATTTAGTTCCAGACAGTAAGGCACTTCAATTTTAACAATTCTGTCCAATATGGCCTCATTGGTATGGTCCGCTTTAAATTTATTCCACTCTGCTTCATTGGAATGGGCTAATATGACTCCGTCAAAATAAATCATAGAACCTTTTCCAGGAGATGGAATAGATTTTTCCTGGGTGGCTGTGATCATGGTATGCAAATACTCCACATCATTTTTAAATACCTCTATAAATTCCACAATTCCTCTGTTGCCTACATTAAAAGCCCCATTTAATGCAAAAACCCTGGGATCGTCCTCCGGGTATAAATCCATTTTGGAAATATCTACAGAACCAATAAGCACTGAAGTATCCTGGTTATTCGGGTCTACTGGCGGAACAACGCCAATACCTTTTCTGGAACGTATAGAAAAATCAACGGAGACTACAGGAAATTTTTCATATTCACCTTTAAATTCATTCTTAAGTCTATATCTGCATACAGGACATAAATCCCCTTCAATCTTTACATTAAGTTCCTTTTCAAACGCAGGTCGAAGATGTTTTGGTATAAGATGAAGTGGTTCTTCTCTCATTGGACAGCCTTCTAATGCATAAATTGGAGGACTGGATTCAAGTAATTTCTTAAGCGCTTCAATTAAAGAAGATTTACCTGAACCCACAGGACCTACAAGATATAAGACCTGCCTTGATTCCTCTCCCCTCATGGCTGCAGAATGAAAGTATCGTACTAATTTCATCAGTACTTCATCAATCCCAAAAAAGTCATTCTCAAAAAACTTATATTTTTTAATGGTATCTTTGCCGTAAATTCTTCTTAGTCTCGGATCTTCTTCTGTTTTTATCACTTCTACTCCCGGTTCTACAATAAGTCTATATAACCTTTCATGAGAAAGCGCACTGATTTCAGGAGATTCTTTAACAATATGTAAATAATCCAATAGGGTTCCTTTAAAATCCAGTGTTTTTCTTTCTCCCCGGTCTTTTTGTATGAGAGTATAAAAATCGGTTGTGCCCATCTTACCCCTCCTTTTCAATATCTATCTTTACTTGGGACGATATTGACAAACCGCTTATTATAAATATATTGACACGTGGCAGAAGTATATGAGTAAAAAATCAAAAATCTTGACAAACGAATTTCGTTTCACTATTATTAGTCTTGAATAGAAAAAATTTATATCAAAGCACTAAAGGTCTTAAGCCTTTTACGGTTTAAGGCTTTTTAGTATATAAAAAGAGAGTGAATGCATATGATCAATAAACTCCACATGGGATTGGATGTTGGTTCAACTACTGTTAAAGTAGTTGTAATAGACAATGAAAATGTTATCTTATTTTCTCGTTATCAAAGACATTTTTCTGACATCAGGCAAACCATCATAGATCTCTTAAATGAAACCTATAAGGTTTTTAAGGATGAACAGATCACCATAAGTGTCACCGGTTCCGGAGGCTTATCTGTTTCGGAATGGCTAAACATCCCATTCGTTCAGGAAGTCATAGCTGGAGCAAAATCTGTGGAAACCTTTATCCCTGAGACAGATGTGGCCATCGAATTAGGAGGAGAAGATGCAAAAATCACCTATTTCGAAGGTTCTATCGAACAAAGGATGAATGGTACTTGTGCCGGGGGAACCGGAGCATTCATTGACCAAATGGCTACTCTGCTTCAAACAGATGCCGCTGGACTTAATGAACTGGCTAAGCATCACAAGACAATTTACCCAATCGCTGCAAGATGCGGTGTATTTGCCAAAACTGATGTTCAGCCTCTTCTAAATGAAGGCGCTGCCAAAGAAGATATCGCCATCTCAGTTTTCCAGGCCGTAGTTACCCAAACCATCAGCGGGCTTGCCTGCGGAAAACCTATAAGAGGAAATGTGGCTTTCTTAGGAGGTCCATTATCCTTTTTGTCAGAGCTTCGAACATGTTTTATCAAAACATTGAATTTAAAGCCAGATGAAATCATCGTTCCCAAAAATGGAGAATACTTTGTAGCTCTTGGGGCTGCATTATTATCAAAAGATCAAAAGCCTATTTCATTTAAAAAATTATATGAA
This sequence comes from Defluviitalea raffinosedens, assembly GCF_016908775.1. Lineage (NCBI taxonomy): Bacteria > Bacillati > Bacillota > Clostridia > Lachnospirales > Defluviitaleaceae > Defluviitalea > Defluviitalea raffinosedens. The sequence continues at coordinate 28,701 of NZ_JAFBEP010000024.1, forward strand.
ACTCTGCCAACTTTAAAAGAAGCTCAAAATTATGAAATTCAACGGTTACGTCCATTGTTTTTAGATGAAAACGAGCTCAATAGTTTTTACAAAAGGCATGAATCCCATAAAGTTCAACGTGAAGAACTATCTTCCTATGAGGGAAAATGCTTTTTAGGAATTGATGCAGGCTCTACCACTACCAAAGCTGCATTAATAGCTGAAAATGGCGCCCTTCTGTATTCTTATTACGGAAGCAACGAGGGAAATCCCCTGACTTCTGCTATACGTATTTTAAAAGATATCTATGAAAAACTTCCGCAAAAAACATATATTGCTTATTCTGCTGTAACCGGATATGGTGAAGCCCTCTTAAAGGCTGCCCTCAAAATAGATGTTGGAGAGATAGAAACAGTAGCCCATTATAAGGCTGCCAACTTTTTTCTTCCCGGTGTAAACTTTATACTGGATATTGGCGGCCAGGACATGAAATGTCTTCATGTAAAAGATGGCGTCATAGATAAAATATTGCTCAATGAGGCATGCTCCTCTGGCTGTGGTTCTTTCATAGAAACCTTTGCAAATTCTTTAAATATGAGCGTTTCAGATTTTGCCAGGGAAGCCCTTCTTGCTGAAAATCCGGTAGACCTTGGTTCTCGCTGTACGGTATTTATGAACTCCAGGGTAAAGCAGGCACAAAAAGAAGGTGCAACCATCGGTGATTTATCCGCCGGACTTTCTTACTCAGTGATAAAAAATGCGCTTTTTAAAGTTATAAAACTTAGAAATCCTAAAGATATTGGCGACAAAGTGATCGTTCAGGGGGGTACTTTTTATAACGATGCTATCTTAAGAAGCTTCGAACTGGTTTCCGGAAAAGAAGCTGTCCGTCCGGACATTGCTGGAATTATGGGCGCTTTTGGTGCCGCCTTGATTGCAAAAGAACGCTATGCTGGAGAAGAAAGCACCCTTTTATCTCCTCAATTGTTAAGCAATTTCAAAACTGAAACCAGTCAAAAGCGATGTCCTCTTTGCCCCAATCAGTGTTACCTGACTGTGAATATCTTCTCTGATGGAAGGCATTTTATTTCAGGAAATCGTTGCGAAAGAGGTGCAGGAGTCGAAACTTCTAAAGAAACCCTGCCAAACTTATTTGATTACAAATATAAAAGAATATTTGGATACAAACCTCTTCCCCCAGACAAAGCAATAAGGGGAAGGATCGGTATACCCAGAGTTCTTAATATGTATGAAAACTATCCATTTTGGTTTACCTTTTTTACTCAGCTGGGATTCCGCGTAGAGGTTTCCGCCAGATCTTCTAAAAAGATTTATGAAGCAGGAATGGAAACCATCCCTTCCGAATCGGTTTGTTATCCTGCAAAGCTGGTTCATGGTCATATCATGAACCTGATCGATAAAGGAGTTACGAGGATCTTCTACCCATGTATCCCTCATGAAAAAAAGGAACAAGAGAAAGCGGATAATAATTTCAACTGTCCTATTGTGACTTCTTATCCGGAAGTTGTTAAAAACAATATGGAAGTTTTAAAAGAAAAGAACATCATCTTTATGAATCCTTTCCTTCCAATGGACAATAAGAAACGTCTGATCGAGAGACTCACGGAAGAACTTCAGGATTTTAAGATTTCCAAACAGGAAGTTGCAGCTGCAGTGGAATTAGCCTGGGAAGAAAAGCAAAAAGTAAAAGAAGACATAAGACGTAAAGGGGAAGAAGTTTTAAAATACTTAAAAGAGAACAATAAGAAAGGAATCGTTTTAAGCGGCAGACCTTATCATATTGACCCGGAAATTCATCACGGAATACCTAATCTCATCACCAGCTTAGGAATGGCTGTACTTACAGAGGATTCTGTTGCCCACTTAGGAAATGTTGAACGTCCACTAAGGGTTGTAGACCAATGGGTATATCATTCCAGATTATATGCTTCTGCTTACTTTGTAGGAACACAAGACAATCTCGAGCTGGTACAATTAAACTCTTTCGGATGCGGGCTGGATGCCGTTACAACAGACCAGGTGCAGGAGATTTTAAGTAACAATGGTAAAATCTATACCGTTCTTAAAATCGATGAAGGCAATCAACTGGGAGCCGCACGAATTCGCATGCGTTCACTGAAAGCTGCAATGGAAGAAAGAATGAAAAATGCCGAAAAGAATGAAGACTCTAAGCCAGACGAGAAAACAGAGTATAAAAGAATTCCATTTACTAAAGATATGACAAGTACATATACGATCTTAGTTCCGCAAATGGCTCCTTATCAATTCGAATTTGTACAGGAGGCTTTTAGGGCATCAGGATATAATCTGGAATTACTGCCTTCAGTAGATTATAATGCTGTAGAAATTGGTCTAAAATATGTGAACAATGACGCCTGCTACCCCTCTATCATTGTCATCGGTCAGCTGATTTCAGCTCTGCAATCGGGCAAATATGATCTTGGCAAAACGGCAGTAATGATTACTCAAACCGGTGGAGGATGCCGGGCAACCAACTACATCGCATTCCTCAGAAAAGCTCTGAAAGATGCCGACATGGGCCATGTTCCTGTTATTTCTCTCAATGCATTGGGGCTGGAGAAAAACCCCGGATTCAAAATTACACCAAAACTCATCAATAAAAGTATGATGGCCCTGGTATACGGCGATCTTCTGATGAGAGTTCTTCTTCGGGTAAGACCTTATGAAACCATCCAGGGCTCTTCTGATTTGCTGTATAGGAAATGGGCAGAAAAATGCAAGGAATCGATCCGAAGAGGAAATCATAAGGAGTTTGCTCAAATCGTCCATGAAATTGTAGAAGATTTTGACCACATAGAAATTAATAATATAAAGAAACCTAAAGTCGGATTAGTTGGAGAGATCTTAGTAAAGTTCCATCCAACTGCCAATAACAATGCGATCGGCATTATTGAAAAAGAAGGTGCAGAAGCAGTTGTACCTGACTTAACAGACTTTTTACTGTACTGTGCATATAATCCAAGCTTTAGACACGAAAAATTATCTGGAAGCCGTAAAGCAAAATGGATTGGATTGGCCGTAATTAAATTTATCGAATATTATCGCTCTGAAATGAAAAAGGCACTCCAGAACAGTGAGCGTTTTGAGCCTCCCAAATCCATATTCGATTTGGCAAAAGGAGCTTCCAGCCTTTTGTCTCTGGGCAATCAAACCGGTGAAGGATGGTTTTTAACTGCTGAAATGATTGAACTAATAGAGTCAGGAGTGGAAAACATTCTATGTATGCAGCCTTTTGCATGTCTTCCTAACCATGTGACTGGAAAAGCTATGATTAAGCCATTAAAACAAAAATATCCTAATGCCAATATCGTTGCTGTAGATTATGACCCGGGAGCCAGCGAAGTAAACCAGCTTAATCGAATAAAACTTATGCTTTCAACCGCTTTCAAAAATCTTAACCCAATAAGCGAAGATTCAGCTTCCCTACTTATTGGAAATGAAAAAGAGATGTTCTCTTCGTAGAGAGCATCTCTTTTTTGTGTATATATTTTTAATATTAACAAACACTAAGAACATACTATGGTATGGAGGTTTTCATATGTTTACTTGTCCAAAATGCAATGGAAATCAATTCGTTATCAACAGAGAAGCCACTTTTCTCTATTCATATAAATTGGATCCTAATGACGAAGATATGGAAAAAGCAGAAGCCAGACTAAATGAGTATCCCTATTTATTTTATAATCGTGAACTTCTTGATTCCCAAGATTATATATTATGCATGACATGCAACACGAAATATCCTTTTTCTTTTAGCTCTGATCCAACCGAATCCAAGATAACAATACTTCGTAAAGCTATTCGTTCAGATCATACCGAAAATCCCCAATTTTTAGGGTAAATATCTTGCGGAATAGATCTAGCAAGTATTGTAATATACCCAATCGAGCTTTTAAATCTTCAATACTATCTTTAGGTGAACTACCGTTATTTTTATATTGCTTGCTGCCACTTGCTTTAGATATCTTGCTCGTACTTTTACTTTCTGTTCCTTTCTCTTGTGTTGTTTTATTGCCTGTTTTGCTATTTTTCGGTTCCTTCTGTTCACTTTTTTCACTTTCTATTTCTTTATCTGAAATTTGATCTTTAGGTTCTTCCTTTTCTGTATCTTTCTTATCTCTATTTTTAACCGGTTCTTTTTTGTCTTCTGCTTTCTCCTTTTCTACTGTTTCTCCATCCTCTGATTCTTTATGATCTGTTTCATCCTTTTCTATCTCTTTATTCTCTGATTCTTCGTTTTCTACTTCTTTTGTCTCCTTATTTTCTGACCCTTCATTTTCCACTTCTTCTTCCTCTGTTTCTCTGTCTCGTTTATGGCCTTCTTCTGTCTCTTTAAAGCCTTCATCATCCGTATCAATAAGGTCTTCAGTTTTTTTGTCATCTGTTTCTTCATTTATTTCATCTTTTGCTTTTTCATCTGTTTCAATTTCTTCTGTTTTATTATCCTCTATAACTTCTTCTTCTCTCTCCTTACCATCAATGCTGCTAATATTTTTAATAACCGTATATATTTCTTTTGCATTTCCTGCATGATCACTTATCTTAAATGTATAGATGCCATTTTCTTTTGCCCTATACACCACTTCATAGACAGTTCCTGATACAGCTTCACTTACTCCATTAGGAAGAATGATTTTAGATAATCCACTGCCTGCATCTTCCGCTGTAAGATAAATAAAGACCTCCTTATGAGCATCTCCTTCACTGCTTGTCCTTATCGTACCTACAGGCGCCGTATTGTCTATATAAAAATGCAAGCTTCCTACGTTAAAACAATACCCTCTATCATTTTCTGCCCAAACATTTATAGTATGCTTGCCTTCAGCTAATTCATTTGGCAAAACTATGCATTGTCTAAAAGTTTTTATATTTTCATCACATGTAAACTCCAGGAGTATCTTTTCTTCTCCATGATCAAGATTGTATTTGAGTATTATATCATTTTCTAAACTGTCATTTATATTTCCTTCTAAGGTAATGATATTCTTATTCGCAGAATAATAATATTCCTTTAAATTCTCCATGGTGATTTTACATTCTTCATCCTTAATCAATATTTTAGAACCTGAGTCAACTTTAAATTGATCCATATTAAGACTTTTACTGATTTTGCTAAAATCCAATATAGAATGCTCAGTAAGATGAATATTAACTGCTGAGCTAAGACTGAAATCATGACATACCACTATATTGCCCTTTAGCCGGAGCTCTTTAGGAGAAACACCATGATAAACATTCATAGTCTTTAAAATCAGTTGATTGCTTCCTAAATCGATGCAACGAGCATTGCTGACATATATATCAAAGACTGCTTTTTCAGTAATCAAAGTTCCCCCTTCCCAAATGAAATTTTTAGCAATCTTATAAGTGCCTATGAATTCTACAACCCCTCCTTTAATCATTACATCCCCTTCAAAAATAATCCTCTTTCCCCCAACAACTTGCTTCCATAGAATGTTACCACCTTTAACTATGAAATTATCTTGGATTCTAAAGATATTGGGACAATTGGCTATAATCGTTCCAGTATATCCCTCTTCAATCGTAAGCTTATGGATAATAATACGGTCTTCCTCATTAATTTCTATACTTTTAGTACATCTTCCGTCCAAGATCACATGATCATCAGATTGAGGCACTTGATTGCTGGACCAATTCATTGGATTCATCCATCTGTTGTCGTTTCCTTCTCCATCCCAGTAGACAGTATTTCCCTCTGCCAAAACTTTAGAACTCAGTATCATGAATATCATTAAAGCTGATGAGATTATAAATAATTTTCTAATCATATTCATCCTTCCTCAGATATTTATTTTACTTGAAGTTATTGACATCAGCTTTACAGAATATTCATTACCACTAAAATATTTTTATTACAATAAAAAATCGCCTCATTCATAAAAATGAGACGATTAATAGACTTACTTCGTTTCAGTGCTTTCCCAATAAGACTTAAAGAAAACAACAAATACACTGATCATTAACCCAAGAACAAAGCCAATAGCTACATTAAGCATTTTATTTGGTGATGAAGGCATTTCCGGAACTGCAGCAGCAGAAGATACGATAATACTTGCCCTACCAATATCTGCTGCTACGTTTTGCTCTGCTTCATTTTTTCTTGTTTGATATGCTTCAAAAGACTGTTCTGCTAATTCGTAATTTCTCATAACTTCGTTATATTTGTATTCTTCTGTAGCTAAAGTTGCACGTAGTTCAGTTAATCTTGCTTGAATTTCCTCAATCTTCTGCTCTAAAACCTCTTTCTCAGATACATTCTGAATCAGTCTTGTTTCCATTTGGGTTCTCTGAGCTGCCAGCATTGTACTTTCCAAAGCTGAAGCATTGGAAATATCAAACTCTATTTCCTGCCCTATAGTCATATAGTTACTATCATTATTTTGAATATTACCTGATTGAGAAGCGTTATCATCTTTCTGAGTATTATTGGCATCATTGGTGTTATTTGCACTGGTTATACCCTGTACTTCATTTAATTGAATCTTGCCTTTGATTGCTCCAATATTAACATTATTAGATTTTATACCATTTCTTTCTAAAGTCTCAAGACTTTTTAGATCCGACTGTATTTGTCTTTCCGTATCAATCAATCTCTGCTTATACAAAGTCAATTGGTCTCTAAGCGTAATGATTTCCTGATTGAGTTCCTCAATATCCTTAGCATTCTTTAAATAATCCCTTTTCTTTTGTGCCTCTTCGTCAAGAAGTTTTTTGGTTGCCTCCAGTTGCTCGTTGATCGCTTGTACTGCCTGCTCACCTTTTCTTTTTGTCATTCTCGTAATAAACTGAATAAAATTCTCACTCAGAGAATTAGCAATCTTGGCTGCCAACTCCGGATCCTTGTCCTTTACTGTTACACGAATAAGATTCGTATCCTCCACAACTTCCAGAGCAACTTTATCCCTTAAAGAACGAATTTTCATCGTTTTACCTTCTGAGTCTTTTAAATCTAAAGCAATAATCGTAGCTTGTACTACTTCAGAATTTAAAAACTGTTCTTTATAGGTTTCTATCGTCATCTCAGGATATTGACTAATCGTATCTAAAACATCAGTACTATTCGCAATTTCCTTGTTCTGCCGAGAACCTATGGGGTTCGCCAAAAGTGTCGCCCTTGCTTCATACACCGGCGGCATTATAAAACTTACTACAACAGAAAGTATAACAGCAACAGCTGTAATAATACCTATTAATTTTTTACCTTTTAAAAGAACCTCAATAAGCTCCCTTAAGCTAATTTCTTCTTCCATCACTCATCCTCCTATGATAAGATTCTACAATATGAGTCCTTATTATTATATTATAAATACCATTATTCTTCAATGCTGGGCTTATGGCAATTTGAACTTCTTACATATTAATAAAGATTCTATATATTTTATCCATTTCCAAAAGAGTATTCTCAATTGAATACGTTTTAATTTTTTCTTTTACTTTATGCCTCATTTCTTTAACTTGTTCAGAATCTTTCATGATTTTCAAAATGGCTTCCTTTGTTTTTTCTATATCCCCTATTGGCACAAGATACCCTTCCTCACCATGGGTTATTAAATCCTTATTCCCCCTTATATCCGTAGCAATAATAGGCAGTCCCGCTGCCATAGCCTCCATCACAGCCCTGGGTAATCCTTCTCTTTTGGAAGTTAAAATAAACGCATCTCCCGCCCATAAAATTCCGGGAATATCTCTTCTGTAACCGAGGAAATGTATATTTTTAGATATATTTAACTTCTCTACCCAGCTTTTTAAATGCTCTTCTTCTTCTCCTCGCCCAACCAAAAGCAAATGAATACTTGGATCTATTTTCACTACTTCTTGCATAGCATGAATAATTTGCCTCTGATTCTTATTCTTCGTAAATTCTCCGACACAAACCAATAACTGATCTGACTCTTTAAAACCCATTGCTTCTTTCTGTGCTTCTTTATCAAAATTCTGAGGAACAGAATAGTTTTCCAGAGATAATCCTACTCCATGGACATAGAATAAACCATCTTTTCTTTTTAAATGAAAGCTTTTTCCTCTTTCATAATCTTCATGATTAATTGTAATAAGTCCATGGGTCCAGCGAGCTGCCATTTTCTCCATAGGATAATAAATAAGCCAATTTAAAATCGGTGCTCCTTTATAAAAATGAAAGCCGTGGGCAGTATATAAAACCGGCTCAGTCTTTGTGATTTTAGCTACAAATCGACCCAAAAAAGCAGCTACAGGAGTATGGACATGCACTAAATCAAATCGCTCTGTTGCCATCAAATTTTTCAACTCAGCAAAAGCTCTAAATAATTTGGGCGAATATGGGGATCTCGAAAAATCTATGGGATGAAAAATGACTCCCATGGATTCTAATTCTTTTGTCCTTTCCCCCGATCTTGCAGCAATGTGTACTTCTGCTCCCCGCTTCTGAAAATATTCTATATAGGGGATATGAAAAGATGTAAAATGAAAATCGACACTGGCAATTAGCAAAATTTTTTTCATATTTCCTCCATTTAAAGTTTAATTTTTGTCATTTAATTATATCACATAACAAATTAGTAAAAAATCATCATCCGAAATAGTACTTTTGACTTTTTTTATTTGGGTAAAATCAGTAGTATGTTATAATAATTATAGAATAATGCTGAAATTTAGGAAAAAAGATTCAAATTTCTAGTACACTAGACTAGATTGTGATAAAGGGGATATGCCTATGTGGAATCATTTTAAAAGCATTAAAAACTATCAGCTACTCATCTTCTCATATCTTCTTTCCATTTTAATTGCTTTTATCATTTATATGAGTGGCGGAACCCATACTGCATACCCTTATTTTATGAATATACCAATTATTTTAGCTACATTCACCAATGGAAAAATTAAAGGACTCATTCATGCTATAATAAGCGGATTACTATTGGGTCCATATATGCCATTGTTTGCTGATTCCCATACTGAGCAAAAACCTCTTAACTGGATCATTCGACTGTTATTCTTTGTATTAATGTCTTTAATCATAGGTTTCCTCTCCGACTATTCCAAGAAAGAATATGAAAAAAACAACGCTATCACCAAAGAAATCTCTGACTCCCATATGGCAACCATTTATGCCCTGGTTAAATTATCTGAATCCAGAGACGATGAAACAGGAACACATATTGAAAGAGTTTCTGTTCTGTGTAAGCTTTTAACTGAAAAATTACTTCATCTTCCAAAATACGCCAATTACATTGATGATCGTTTCATTGAGAATATTTATAAAGCCAGCGCATTACACGATATAGGCAAAGTAGGTATTCCCGATCGTATCCTCCTGAAACCAGGTAAACTTACTAATGAAGAATTTGAGGTGATCAAGCGGCATACAGTCATCGGAGCCAATACCCTTTTAGAAGTTCAAAAGAAATACCCTAATAATAAATTTTTAGAATTTGGAATAGATATCACGTATTATCATCATGAAAAATGGAATGGAAAAGGCTATCCTTTCGGTTTGTCCAAAGAAGAAATCCCCCTTTGCGCAAGAATTATGGCTTTAGTGGATGTATATGATGCCCTGCGCTCAAAAAGAGTCTATAAAGAACCTTACAGCCACGAAGAAAGTCTTGAAATCATCAAAGAGGGCAAAGGCAGCCATTTTGATCCGGAAATTACAGATGTGTTTTTAGAAAATGAAGGAGAATTTAAAGAGTTATTTGAGAGAATAACAATGAATTTTGAAGTCTAATCCAAAAGCCAAGGAACATTTCCTTGGCTTTTAGCAATTCATAGCTTTATATTCTAAAAAACATCAGAATAAATCATTGGAAGTATGATACGTAGGTACAACTGTCTGCAATGCCTTTATTATTTCTTTGTCCTCTTTATCAAGTACTTCTTTTAGAATCTCTATTTTCTCTTCTATTTCTTCCATTGTAATCTTCATTGGCTTTGCAATGTAAATCTTTTGATACTTCGTATTATTTAATCCTTCTTCTGCCATCAAAAGCTCTTCATAAAGCTTTTCTCCCGGTCGAAGCCCGGTATATTCGATCTTTATATCTTCATCTGGTTTAAATCCTGATAAGCGAATCAAATCCCTTGCCAATTTATCAATTTTAACTGGTTCTCCCATATCCAATACAAATATTTCTCCGCCCTTTGCCATAGCACCTGCCTGAATAACCAATTGAGCTGCCTCCGGTATGAGCATAAAATAACGAATAATATCCGGATGGGTAACTGTAACAGGCCCTCCCTGTTCTATTTGCTTTTTAAACAAAGGAATTACGCTACCACTACTTCCCAGAACATTTCCAAAACGTACGGCAGCAAATTCCGTGCTACTTACTTCGTTAATTCCTTGTATAATCATCTCACAGAGCCTCTTGGTGGCTCCCATAACATTAGTGGGATTTACGGCTTTATCCGTAGAAATTAATATAAAACGCTTTACATTAAATAAATGAGCAACTTTAACCAGATTCCACGTCCCCAGAACATTGTTTTTAATTGCTTCTCCCGGATTCTTTTCCATCAATGGCACATGTTTATGGGCAGCAGCATGAAATACGATATCCGGATGATATGTCGCAAAAACCTCCCTAAGTCTATCTTCTTCCCTGATACTGGCGATCACTGTTTCATAAGGAATATGTGGATAATGAATCTTCCATTCATTTTCTAAATTATACAGATTTTCTTCAGATATATCCAGCATCACTACTTTACTGGGGTTAAATCTTCCAATATTTCTACAAAGCTCAGAACCAATGGATCCACCTGCTCCTGTAACCAAAACCACTTTGCTTTCAATATAACTGGATACTTCCTCAATATTTAAATCAACCGGTTCTCTGCCAAGTAAATCTTCAATATTGACCTGTCTCATTTTTTGGAGAAGTACGTCCTGAATATTACCAGTAAACTCTTTAATTTCATTTATAGAAGGAACAACTTTAATAGCACATTGAGTCTTTTTGCATTCGTGAATAATCTCTGCCAAATCCTTTTTATTAATGGAAGGTATCGCTATGATAATTTCATCAATTTTCTTCCCGTAAGCTAAAAATGAAATCATGTCTCTATTGCCCAATACAGGAACGCCATTAATCTTTCTTCCTAATTTATGAGAATCATCATCCACCAAGCATATGGGAACACGGTTGGAAGAAGGATGGTTTTTAAAACTTTGGATCAATAATCCTCCGGCTTCTCCTGCTCCAACAATCATAACTCGCTTTCTTTTTCGCTTTACAAAGATATTTTCTTGAAAGGTTAATCGATTATAAATCTGCTTTATAAACCTGGTTCCCCCAATAAAGAATAAATCTATCAACGTAGCAATTACATAAATAGAACGCGGAACATTTAAACTTAGAAAATAAATACCAATAATAATCATTCCATTGGCAATACAGACCATAAAAAAGATATTAATTATCTCATCAATACCGGCATATTTCCAAATTGGTCGATACAACCCCATATAATAAAACACAAGCAGCTTTATAAAAGTTACAAAAACAGCCATTTGAAAATAAACTTTTAGATAATCAAGAGGCATTCTAAGGCCAAAACGCAAATAATATGCTATTATAATAGATAGATTGATCAAAATAATGTCTACACTAAAAATCCCTATTTTTCTTATGTTACTTTTCATAAATTCTCCACCATTCATCATATTCATTGAACTTTTATTATTATATCAAATAATTAGATTTAAAAATACCCTTTTCATGCTCATTTGAAACATGAAAAGGGTTTTGGTCTATAATAATTCATTTCTATTTTTAGCCTTTAACTCATCCACGATCAACTTTACATCCTGCGCTCTGTCTTTGGGGCAAACCAAAGTAGCATCAGGAGTATGTACGATAATCAGATTATCCACTCCTAAAGCGGCAATCAAATGCTCTTTTCCATAAGCAATGGTGTTCGTCGTATCAATATAAATATGGTCACCGACAATTATATTCCCTCGTTCATCTGCTTCATAAATGCTGCCAAGGCTATCCCAGCTGCCCACATCGTTCCATCCAAAATCTCCTGGAACCACAAGAACTTCATTACTTCTCTCCATAATACCATAATCAATCGAAATGTTTTGCATCTGAGGATAAAGAGCAGCAAGCGCTTTTGCTTCTTCCTCTGTATCTATATATTGCTCCAATTCTAGCAGTTTATCATAGAGTTTAGGCAAAAATCTTTTGATATTATCTAAAATAGTAGAAGCTTTCCATACAAACATACCGCTATTCCATAAGAATTTTCCGCTGTCTAAATATTCCCTGGCCTTTTGAATATTTGGTTTTTCTACAAATTCCTCAACTTCGTATACATTTTGATCTATTTCTTTTCCCATATGAATATAGCCATATCCTGTGCAAGGGAAAGTCGGCTTAATACCAATCGTAATCAGGTTGTTCGTAGATTCAGCTAAATCAAAGCATTTATCCAGTATCTTTATAAATTCCGATTCATTTTTAATAAAGTGGTCAGAAGGATGTACGCACATTAAAGCATCCTGTTCTCTCTTTCTTAGCACCATAGCAGCATATCCAATACAAGGTGCAGTATTTCTGCCAATAGGTTCTAAGAGAATATTACTTTTAGGGATCTCTTCAATAACAACTTCTTTCATAATCTCTTCCTGAACTTGATTGGTTACGATTAAGGTTTGATGATAAGGTACTAAAGGATTAATACGATTAATCGTTTCATTAATCATCACATCATTACCACTTAAATTAAGCAATTGCTTAGGGGAGGCTTGCCTTGATAATGGCCAGAAACGAGTACCTCCCCCACCTGCCATAATAACTGAATAACGTTTCATATTCTATACTATCCTCCCTTTCTGATTCTTTATATTTATAAGTAAAAAGCCAGTATCTTTATCATACTAGCTTTTTTGCAATTCTATATAACCTTTTCGTAAAACTTTTTTATAACTTAACTCCTTTAAAACACTATCAAAGTCCATATCATCCTTTAAACCGATGGAACTCTCCTTTACAAAAACTATCTTAATCGTTTGCAAAATTAATTTAATGTCTAGCCAAAAAGAATAGTTCCTTATATATAGCAAATCATATCTAAGCTTATCTTGTGGAGTTGTAGTATATTTCCCAAGTACTTGTGCCAACCCTGTAATTCCTGCCTTTACAGATACTCTATATTCAAAGTCAGGCATGTCTTTTATAAATCTCTCTACAAAATAAGGTCTTTCCGGTCTAGGTCCAACAATACTCATATGGCCCAAGAATACATTAAAAAATTGTGGCAGCTCATCTAGTCTAGTTGATCTGAGGAAATGTCCTATTGGCGTAATTCTAGGGTCTTTTTCTGAGGCTAACACGGGGCCTGTTAATTTCTCCGCATCTTTAACCATCGTTCGAAATTTATAAACATTAAATGTTCTATTTCCTTCTGTTACCCTCTCTTGCTTAAATAAAACAGGTCCGGGAGATGAAATTTTAATTGCAATAGTTATAATCAGCATAATAGGAGCAGTAATAATAATTGCAACTCCTGATACGATTAAATCAAATATTCTTTTTATAAGCTTTTGCTCACTGGTCAACGTAAGATGCTGAACTCTAAAAAGAGGAATATCATCAAACTGATATAAAGAAGCATTCTTTATACTTATCTCAAACAAATCAGGAATGATAAACATATTTTTATTCTCTGACACACAGTAAGAAAAAATTTTAGATTTATCTTGCTCTGCAAGATCAGAGCAAATAAAAACATGCTCTACATCATTAATTAACTTCCGCGCTAACTTAAAATCCTTCTGTAAATCAAATAAATATCTGACTTCATATAAATGGCCTGCAGACATGATAATCTTTCTTGCTGCTTCTTCTAATTCTTGTCCATGTCCAATAATCAGAATAGATTGCTTACCATGTAATCGTCTTCTAACCTTTAAAATAAGGGTTCGCCAAATACTTAAAAGAATAACTTGCAAAATAGCCCCATATGCAAAAACAGTTCTCGGAAATCCAAAACCACGTATAAAGAAAGTAACTGCCATACTAATAATTGTTAAGATAATCGTAATCAGTACAATCGTTAAAAGAGTTTCCCATACAGTTTTTTGAAGAATTGAATACATCCCATATACATAAAAAAGAATAACAGCAGCAACACATATATAGGGTAATGAACTAACAAAAGGATCAAATGTATGACTAGAAGGTTCTCCCTTGAATCGGATTCTAAATGCTAATAAGTAACTTACTACAATCAATAAAATATCTACAACTATTGTTCCCGTTTTAAAAATTCTCTTATTCTTAGTTATTATATCCACTGTCCACACCTCATTTGACTAAATCCTACATAATAGGATACAGTGTTTCAATATTTTTGTAAAGTATTATCTCTTATCAAAGGAAACTTGTCCTATATAAAGCCCGGATTTCTTTTCATCATTATCTATATATAATCTATAGATCTTCTCTCCTTCACTTTTCCAAAGTCCAAAATTTAAATCCCATGTTCCTTGATTAACTGGAAGAATATATTCATGGATATACTCTTTTCCTACTTCCCATGTAGATGTCTCCGGTGATAATAAATGATCAAAGTTTGCAAATCCATATTGTATTCTATCCTCTGATAGTAAATTAATATTATCCGGTTTTCCGTGCAGCCACATAATATAATCAATATCCATTGGCTTTTCGCATTTAAAAGTGAAACGAAGTTTTACTTTGTTATCTTCTATTTCTTCATATCTTATTTTTTGCAATACAACAGAATCGCCCATAACAATATTTAATTGTTTTTCCCATAATTCTTCTTTAGGCGTCTGTGTGGCTTCTCTATCAACAAGCCAATTTCTTTGTTCGAATATTTCATAAAGCCAAGCAGGAAGTAAGAAGTATTTCTTCAAAAGTGACTTTCTTTTATCATCTTTTATATATCCAATATCTTTAATTACTGCACTGGTTTCTTCTATATCTGTCGCTCTAGCTCTTAATAGTATTTGACTCGTATTATCAGAAGGATCAATATAAACTCTCGCTTCACCTCTAGCCTTCCAGTATGAATATTCTTGAAGCACTTTTTCACTTTTATCCTGTTGAATTTCAACTATCTGAATATTTGCTGCCTTATAATTTATATCTGGTGAATTAGCTTGTATATTATAATAGATTATTTGATCTTCTTTAAAATTATCTATAGGAATAGCTACTTCAAATAAATTATTAGAAGATAATTCTATAGATTTAAAAATATAACTTTTTCTAGCTGCATCAACATATATTACTCCCATTAACAATAAAGCAGCTAAAGTACCAATAATAATTTTTCTATCACTTGTTTTTATAGAATCAGTAGAATCTTTTATAATTTCGTAAGACTTTTCTTCTTCTAATGCTAATAATAATCCTACCAAGAACCAAAGCCCCCGAAAATTTTCAATATTTAGAGGCAAACTCTCAACAAATATACCTAAAAACAATGGAATAAGAATACACATAAAAACTTTGTGTTCTTTTAAATATCGATTTCTCCATACTCTTATACCTAATAATATAAATACCCCAAGATATAGGAGAAGTCCGACTATACCTAATTCTGCAAATATACCTGCTAATGTATTGTGAGGAATTTTCATTGATTCACCAATTTTGTATGGAGATAAATCCTCAATCCCCATTTCATCTAAATATCTGGCTGAATTCAAAGGATAATTTCCTCTTCCTACTCCCGTAAAAAAGTGATCTTTCCCCATATTTAAAGCAGATATGGTTAAATTTTTTCGAATTTCAAATTCTCCGGTCTTCTCTGTAACTTGTTCTATCTTTCCTGTAAAACGTTCCAACAAAGAACCATTTAAATAAGTTGAATCTATATCTATCCATGCAAAAAAAAGAACACCTACTAACGGTATAATAACAAGTAATTTTTTATTGAAATTATGAAAATGCAAAATAGTATACACGAAAATAGAACATCCAAAACCAATTATTCCTCCTCGTGAAACAGTCAGTAGTAAACATATAGGAATAAGAATTAAGACTAATATACCAATATATTTTTCAAATGTGTTAATATCTGTCTTAATCCACATGAGATTAATATAGAAAGAAATGGTTAAGTATAAAGCTGCTAAATTAGGATCTGTTAATGTACCAACAAAAACAGCACTACTTCTTGATCCATTTACTAAAGTATGAAATTCTAAAGGTGAACCTTGATAATACATAATAACAGCAATTATTCCGATAAAGCAAACACTTATACATGTAATTGTCCAAAATTTTAAAGTGGATATGAAACTATTGCCCTCTTTCAAAATATAATAGCCTATATAAAAATAAAGGCCTGAAATTCCAATTTTAATTCCTTCACTTATCATTCCCATCCAACCAGTAGAATTAATGTTAGGATTGTATATTGCTAAAATATTAGAAAATATCATCCATATGCCTAGCAAGAAAAAAATCCTACATTGTGGGAAGTATCTTTTTATACTAAATTTTCGTAATTGTAAAAGTGTCATTATAACATAGATTAATAGAATAAAATCCGCTAAAGAAGTATTAAATTCAATTATATTGAAAAAATTTTTGATGCTCATGAAAGGAATTGAGATCATGCACAACCTTATTAGATATTTTTTAAATTTACTCACCTTAAACTCTCCTCTGTATATTTAGAACATTATAAAAGACTCAAGAAAAATTACTTCATGAGTCTTTTTATTATAACATATTATTAGAATATGCTACATTATATCAATAAAAATTAATTATTTATTTCTCGCATGACTCTATATTTTGACTAAACTTTATAAATAGTGTTTACGTATTGACTTAATTAAATAATTTATAAAATAATATAGTGACTTTACAATTGATAAATTTTCGTGTTTACGATAAATATTCCATGTCCACTTAAATACTTTAAATTTATTTCCCGATAAAGAAGTACGCATATATCTGTATTGAGCAAGTACTTCATTAATTCCGTATGCATTATAACCTCTTTTTAATAGTGAAAGCCAAGTGGCATAATCTTCATGTCTAACTTTAGGCATAAAAAACTCACCAGTTAATGATCTATTTATCATAACTGTTAAGCAACCAATAACATTCCCTTTAAGCAATTGATTATATGTTACTTTTTTAGGTATATTCACTATTTTTTTTAGTGATCTTGAATTTTTATCAATTAATTCATAGGCTGTGAATGAAATTGCATATTGATTTTCTTTCATAAAATCTAGCTGTCGCTGTAACTTATGACTAACCCACAAATCATCTGCATCTAAAAAGCAAATGAATTCTCCTTTCGCCTCTCTTAATGCAACATTTCTCGCGTCAGTTACTCCTGAATTCTTATTTAACCTAAAACATTTAATTCTATCATCATTTTTAGCTAAACTCATTACTATTTCATATGAACTATCAGTCGAGCAATCATCTACAATAATCATTTCCCACTTTTCATAAGTTTGTTGAATTACAGATTGAATGGTTTGCTTTATAAATTGCTCAGCATTATAAACTGGAGTAATAATACTAACTAAATCATTAATATACATAATTCTCTCCTTATAGACTTATATCAATAGAATAGACACAAAAAGTTTAACTTCTATGCAGCTCTTTCATGAACTGAATTAGAAGTCATATCATAAATGGAGCCATGAATCCTTTTTCAATTATACCAGGAGTAAATAAATTCAAATATTTCCATACGAGCAGATTTAAAATCATAGTAGTTATTATGGTTGACTTCTTCCTTCTTAAGGATAAAATGAAAGGATTAAATACAAGTATTAGCATGGGAGATTCACCTACGACTAAAGGAATGCATTATCTCCTTTTTTGATACCAACTCTTGAAACTTTTGACTTGTGTACTGTGTTCCGAAATCACCATGAAATATTATTCCTTTTGTTGATTTTACATTTAGCAGCAATTCTCTAGTGACTTACTACTAAGTCTGCAGTATTGATATTTCATATGCATACCAAATAATCTTTCTGCTATAGAGATTTATAACTGTGTCAAGATAAATCCATCCCATTTTTGATAGTATAAATATAAATAATGTCAGTGCACACTTTTGGTTCATTTCATCGGATTTAAAATCTCTTTATGGATTTATGTCAATATAGTAGACACAAAAACTCAAATTTTTATGCAGTTTTTCTTAAAGCATCTTCAAGCTGTTGAGGAGTCATATAACCGAT
>NZ_JAFBEP010000025.1 GCF_016908775.1 Defluviitalea raffinosedens
AGAGACAGGTGGTGCATGGTTGTCGTCAGCTCGTGTCGTGAGATGTTGGGTTAAGTCCCGCAACGAGCGCAACCCTTATCTTTAGTAGCCAGCGGATAAAGCCGGGCACTCTAGAGAGACTGCCAGGGTGAACCTGGAGGAAGGTGGGGATGACGTCAAATCATCATGCCCCTTATGTCTTGGGCTACACACGTGCTACAATGGCTGCGACAGAGGGAAGCGAAGGGGCGACCTGGAGCGAAACCCAAAAAAGCAGTCCCAGTTCGGATTGTAGTCTGCAACTCGACTACATGAAGTCGGAATCGCTAGTAATCGCGAATCAGCATGTCGCGGTGAATACGTTCCCGGGTCTTGTACACACCGCCCGTCACACCATGGGAGTCGGGAGCACCCGAAGCCGGTGACCTAACCATATGGGAGGAGCCGTCGAAGGTGAAACCGATGACTGGGGTGAAGTCGTAACAAGGTAGCCGTATCGGAAGGTGCGGCTGGATCACCTCCTTTCTAAGGAAGTAATTGCTGTCATACATTATTTTATGATGTGGAGGGATTCCCGAGTGGCCAAAGGGGGCAGACTGTAAATCTGTTGTCGCAGACTTCGAAGGTTCGAATCCTTCTCCCTCCATAGTTTACATATTAATACGCCGGAGTGGCGGAACTGGCAGACGCACAGGACTTAAAATCCTGCGGTCCTTACCGACCGTACCGGTTCGATTCCGGTCTCCGGCATATTTTAAAAATACATAAATGCCCAGATAGCTCAGTCGGTAGAGCAGAGGACTGAAAATCCTCGTGTCACTGGTTCGATTCCGGTTCTGGGCACTGTGCGGGTGTAGTTCAATGGTAGAACACCAGCCTTCCAAGCTGGATACGTGGGTTCGATTCCCATCACCCGCTCCAAAAATTGTGCGCGAGTGGCTCAGTGGTGGAGCATCGCCTTGCCAAGGCGAGGGTCGCGGGTTCGAATCCCGTCTCGCGCTTATCTGAAACATAAGTCTTGTAACTTATAGGCTTATGTTTTTATTCTTTTATACTTTTATAAATGATTATGTTTTCGTTATTTGATATAATTATGAAAGGGAATGAAGTTCTCCCTTGGTATTAAGCCTAAACCGCTTTTAAAGCTAATGACTTCTGTTGAACAACAGAGTTATTAGCTTTTTTATTGCATAGGAAATTCCTCCAGATTTCCCATACAATAAAAAGCCTTTCGAGCAGGATGAAACTTGCGCGTGTTGTAGTGTTGTATTCTGTCGGTTTTGCCGACCGCGCTCGGCGACGAGAGTTTTGCAAGCAGAAATTTTTCTTTTTTGAAGAAGAAAGGAATGATCAAGATACGAGATTATAAAAAGATATTGTGCATTTATAAAGATGTATTTTTACTGGGTTTAACAGCGATTGGAATAGGAATTATTGTAGGTATAATTGATACCCTTTTTGGTAAAGTTCTATTAGAGATTACCAATATAAGAAACAGCTATGTTTTTCAATTAATCCCCTTCCTTCCGTTGACAGGGATAGTGATCCTGTTTACTTATTTCAGGATAGGCAAGAATAGCATAAAAGGAATGTCACTTATTTTTTCAGCAGGATTAAATGACGAGGAGACTATACCAAAGAGATTAGTACCGTTGGTGATAGTGAGTACATGGCTGACCCATCTATTTGGAGGTAGTGCTGGTCGTGAAGGAGTAGCAGTTCAAATAGGTGGAACAGTTGGCTATTCGATAGGAAGAGAGCTCAACATAAGAAATAGTTCCAAGATTTTACTTATAACCGGTATGGCAGCAGGATTTGCAGGACTGTTTCAGACACCTATAGCCGCTATTTTTTTCGCTATGGAAGTTTTGACGGCTGGCGTTGTTGAATATTCTGCTTTGCTTCCTTGTATTTTGGGGGCTTTTACTGCAAGTTATATGTCACATACTTTAGGTCTTGAAAAATTTGGTGTGAATCTGAACTACTCATTGGAGTTTAATATATATCTATTTTTAAAACTTGTTTTGCTGGGTATTTTTTTTGGGTTAATTGGAGGCTTTTTTGCTAATCTATTGAATTGGTCCAAAAAGTTTTTTGCTCAACGTATTGGGGATCCGATTTTAAGAATATTTATTTTGGGGTGTATTTTAAGTGTATTTCTTCTGATCTTGCATAAAGGAAGATATGCAGGTTTAGGAACAAATCTGATCAATGCATCTTTTTCAAATGAGAAAATATATGAATACGATTGGTTACTAAAATTTCTGCTTACTATTTTAACTCTGAGTGCTGGTTTTCAAGGAGGGGAAGTAACGCCACTTTTTTCTATAGGTGCAAGTTTGGGAGCAGTGCTCTCGCCTGTTATGGGATTGCCCATTGAATTTACAGCAGCGCTTGGCTATGTCGCAGTATTTGGTGGTGCTACGAATACAATACTTGCTCCGATTTTTATTGGGGGAGAGGTGTTTGGATATAATTATTTGCCTTATTTTTTTATAGTTTCGGCAGTCGCTTATGTTTTTAATGGAAATAAGTCTATTTATTCTGCGCAAAAAATTTTAGGAGATGTAAAAAAGGTCATATCATTAGAATAAAATGTTCTGATGATATGGCCTTTTTGAATGTACTATATCATTTTTAAAAAACATATACATTAATGAGAAGAAATAAGCCTGGCTTGTACATTTATTAGTACTAAAAAAGTAAGCAAGTCTTAATATTTAGTTAAGAATAAATGACAGAGGGGGTCAAAGCATGGTTTTGCTTGCAGACTTGCGAAAGCATATCAATATCTTTTTCATATTATTGATTTTGGCAGGAATATTGCTATTTTTTCAACATTATAATTTACTGCTTGTAGATGTACAAGATGATATTGCAGTTATAAGAGTTAATTTTTTAGTTCCTATGGAGCAATTTGACATTGAAAAAAATATTGAAATTAAATCCTCCCTTCCCAATACAAAATTCCGATGTGATTTAAAATGGGAGGATCATAATCGCCTAAAAGTTACTATAACTGAACTCAGTGAATTAAAGGGGCAAAAGATTTTATTTAAAATTCATGGTGCAAAATCACAATTTCCTTTTTTACATAAATCTTTGTCAACTTCCGTACAGTTTCAGACAGAACCAAAACTATTAGAAGTAGAAAATAAAGACAATGTTCCCACGGAAGGGCCACTTGTACTCCAGTTTAACACTCCTATGGATTTTAGAAATATCCATAAATTTATTCAATCTGATATTAAGTTTGATTTAAAACCCCATGAATTTGAAGAGAATGGAAAAAGCACGGATTACAGCAGATGGAACTTGTATCCCAAAGAAAAAATGAAGAATGAAAGCAATTATCTGCTTTTAATCAAAAAGGGATTAAAAGCTCAATGTGGACACATGCTAAAAGAAGATATTCAAATTCAAATCCGTACCGCTTCCAAACCTAAGATTGTGGAAACAACTCCCAAACAGTCTGCTCAATGGGTGGGGTTATATCCTAAAATTACTGCCAAAATGAGTGAAGAATTAAAGGATGCCATCGTTATGATTGATCATGTAAAGCAAAAAGTATCTATCAAAGAAAATAAATTGGAATTTCTACCTCATACGATTTTAAATCCGGGAGAAGAATATGAAGTGAGTATTCAAGGCATTTCAAAATATGGTGAAAAAACCGATCCTTATATATTAAAGTTTATTACTATGCCTATCAATGATGACGATCTATGGGTAGAGGTTTCTTTAAAAGATAAGCATGAAGTAATCATCCATAAAGGAAAAGAGATCATAAGAAGGATGCCTGCTTCCGGTGGAACCAAAGAAGAACCTACAGTACTTGGGACTTTTTATATTCAGGACAGAGGTACCAGTTTCTTTTCGAAACGTTTCAATGAAGGTGCAACCTATTGGGTAAGAATTATCGACCAATATTTATTCCATGGCATACCCAGAGATAATCACTGGAATATCATAGAATCGGAACGTAAGAAAATAGGTAAGCCGGCAAGTCACGGATGTGTGCGATTGAATGAAGAAGATGCAAAATGGTTTTATGAAAATATTCCTCATGGGACAATGGTTATTATCCACGAGTAAATTGCATTAAATAAGTTAAAGCTATTTTGATGGAGTGTCGGTTACGACACTCTACTTTCATAATATGAGAATTTATACTATAATAAAACAAA
This sequence comes from Defluviitalea raffinosedens, assembly GCF_016908775.1. Classification (NCBI taxonomy): domain Bacteria; kingdom Bacillati; phylum Bacillota; class Clostridia; order Lachnospirales; family Defluviitaleaceae; genus Defluviitalea; species Defluviitalea raffinosedens. The sequence goes on from NZ_JAFBEP010000025.1 coordinate 4,167, forward strand.
TGATAAAGAATGGAGAATTATTATGAATATTGTTTTGTCTGCATTGAACGCCAAATATATACATACATCTTTAGCCCTTAGATCGCTTAAATCTTTTTGTACAGAATATAAGTCCAACATCACCATTGCAGAGTATACCATTAATCATGAGGAAAATTACATTATGAATGAATTGTACAAGCTTAAACCCGATATATTGGGATTTGCATGTTATATATGGAATATTGAACAGACTTTAGATTTGGTGATCAATATTAAAAAAATATTGCCAGATACCCTCATTATATTAGGGGGACCTGAAGTATCATATGATGGAGAAAAACTGCTAAAAGAGTATAAAGAAATAGATATCATTGTTTATGGAGAAGGAGAAGCAACTTTTTACGATCTCCTTCACAGTTTTATAGATGGGGACAGGTCCCTGGAAAGAATAGATGGAATCATATATTCTTCCAATGGGAAGATCATTAAAAACAAAGAACGTACCCCTCTGAATTTAGACGCTATCCCTTTTGTGTATGAAGATTTTAAAGATATGGAAAATCAAATTCTTTATTATGAAAGCAGCAGAGGATGTCCTTATCAATGCCAATACTGCCTGTCTTCAATAGACAAGAAAGTAAGATTTTTGTCTCTTGAAAGGGTATATTCCGATTTACAGCGATTTTTAGACGGGAGAGTAAAACAGGTTAAGTTTGTGGACAGAACCTTTAATTGCAATAAAAATCATGCAAGAGCAATCTGGAATTATTTAATAGAACATGATAACGGAACAACCAATTTCCATTTTGAGATTTCCGCAGATTTATTAGATGACGAAATTATTGCTTTTTTATCTAAGGCAAGGCCTGGATTATTCCAATTTGAAATAGGTGTTCAAACAACCAACAGAGAAGTTCTAAAAATCATCAATCGTAAGATGGATTTTGAACGTCTAAAAACGGTAGTGAAAAATATTAAGAAAGGCCAAAATATCCATCAGCATTTGGATTTGATTGCAGGGCTTCCAGGAGAAAATTATGCTTCCTTTAGGAATTCTTTTAATGATGTTTATAATTTATTTCCTGAACAGCTTCAGTTAGGATTTTTAAAAGTCTTAAAAGGCTCCGGCATGAGAGAAAACGAGGAGAAATATGGCCTTGTTTATAAAAGCAAAGCCCCCTATGAGATCCTGTTTACCAAAGAATTAAATTATGAAGAAATGCTAAAACTTAAAATGATTGAAGAAATGGTAGAAAAATATTATAATTCAGGCCGCTTTTATTACAGCATCAGATATATCACTTCTTTTTTTGATACGCCCTTCGATTTTTATGAAGCTTTGGCTATTTTTTGGGAAAGAAAAGGATATCATCATGTTCAGCATAATAAAATCCAACTCTATACCATATTATTAGAGTTTTTTAAAGAAAAAGTGGAAGAAGAGGCAGAAGTACTTAAAGCGTTGATGAAATTTGATATATATTTACTCGAGAAGGCTAAAAAATTGCCGGAATGGATGAATTCCAGTGAAGAAATGTATAAATCTCAAATAAGGGATTTTTATCGAAATGAAGAGAATATCAAATGTTATTTACCAAAATTAATAGAATATTCATCAAAACAGATCAGCCGAATGGCCCATTTAGAGATTTTTTCTGTTGATTTTACAGAATGGATTAAAAGTATCGGAAGTGGCGAAGAATCACCAAGTATAGATAAAAAAACGACTGCGATCTTGTTTGATTATTATTCAAAAAATCAAATTTTGGGGCACGCTGCATATTACAAAGTATCAATCCAATAAACAATATTTCCCAAATAAAGATATAATTTCCCAGGAAATAATATGGAAATTTATAAATTATTTCCCAAAAAAATGATGAGGTGAATTTATATGGAGATAAAAGCAAAAGTAAAAAAAATCTTAGCACTTTTAGATGAATATTATCCTAAAGATATTAAATGTTATTTAAATTATGAAACACCCTGGCAGCTGTTGATCGCTACAATATTAAGTGCTCAATGTACCGATGACCGGGTAAATATGGTTACAAAAGATTTATTTAAGAAATATCCATCACTTTTGGATTTTGCCGAAGCTGATTTAGAGGAATTGGAGCAAGACATAAAATCCACGGGATTTTATAGAAATAAGGCCAAAAACATTATTCTCTGTGCGCAGAAATTACTGGAAAAATATAAGGGGGAAGTTCCAAAAAATATAGATGAACTTACTCAATTAGCGGGAGTAGGAAGAAAAACAGCCAATGTTATTTTGGGAAATATTTATGGCATTCCCAGTATTGTTGTAGATACTCATGTCAAACGGGTTTCTTATAGACTAGGCCTTACCAAATTTACAGATCCTACAAAAATTGAATTTGATTTAATGAAGATTCTTCCTGAAGAACATTGGATTCGATATAATACTCAGATCATTGCCCATGGACGAGCCATCTGTACTGCAAGAAATCCCAAATGCGAAAAATGTTTTCTCCTTCCATACTGTCAGTATGGATTAGAAGAGAGAATGGGAGCGGTTTCTGAGAGGTAAATGTTCAGTGTAATTTTTTTAAGGTACATGTAATGAAATTATGCCAAACAGGGGAAAGTAAGTATAAAAATTTAAATTAATGGAGGCAACCTTTTTGGTTAAGGAAAAATTCAAGATTCTTTTGGTAGGAGTAATTACTGGTTTAACCAATGGCCTTTTTGGAGCGGGAGGAGGAACAATTGTAGTTCCTGCCATGGAAAGGATTTTAAAAGTTGAGGAACATGAATCTCATGCAACAGCTATTGCAGTGATTTTACCTTTATCTATGATGAGTACATTTATTTATGTAAGACATCAAATATTGGATTGGAAATCGCTACTGTATATTGCCGTAGGGGGGATGGCCGGAGGAATACTGGGGGCAAAGTTATTGAGCAGAATTTCCCCCCAATGGCTTCATAAAATCTTTGGTATATTTATGATTGTTGCTTCGATAAGGATGATTATGGGATGATTTTATTTGTTATAGGTTTGCTGTCAGGACTCATAAGCGGGATGGGAATTGGTGGAGGAACGATTTTAATTCCTGCCTTAACAATCTTTGTGGGTATGAGTCAGCATAGTGCTCAAAGCATCAATTTGATTTACTTTATCCCAACGGCGATTGCAGCCCTGGTGATCCACATACGAAATAAAAGAATAAGAAAAGAATTACTTTGGTTTTTGATTGGCGGAGGAGTTGTGGGTTCTGTTATTGGATCTTTTGTGGCAATTTCTTTAGATGCTGTACTTTTGCGGAAATTGTTTGGAGTATTTCTTTTTTATATGGGGATAACGGAGATTAGAAAGAACAAAAGGAAAATTAAAGAGAACAGAGAATAAAGATAATAAAAAACAAAAGCTGAAAAAATAGTGGGTGAAATTATGGAAATAATAAAGAAATGGGTCATTAAGCACTATCTGTGGCTTATGCTGGGATGTTCCATATTGGCAATAGGATTTGCCGGTGTAACGATTTATCAAGTTTATCAATTGATGACACTAAATGTCCCAACCATTTCTCAAAAGTCTTTTAAGATTATTCCGAAACATCAGGAAGAAGACATAAGGAATGTAATTACTCTAAATGTATGCGCAGGAGATACAGTAGAAAAAATAAGCCAAAAGTTAGAGAAAGCAGGGATTATTTCACGGAATGATTTTTTTACATATTTAAAACAAGGTCAAATCAATTTAGAAGGTATTGTATTTGAAGGAGAATATTCTATTCCTGTGCCTTCAACTCCTGAAGAAATACATTCTATTCTTACAGAACCCTATGCCCAATGGATCAAAAATGAATCAAAGAAATTTATTAGCTTAGGACGAACACCTGTAGAAATTATAACGATTGCTTCTATGATTGAAAAAGAAGCTGCTGAAGACAGTGAAAGACCGATCATTGCTGGAGTCATTTATAATCGATTGAAAAATAATATGAAGCTTCAAATAGATGCTACAGTGATTTATGCTTTAGGAGAACATAAATCCAGGCTTACGTATGAAGATTTAAAGGTTAATTCTCCATATAATACATACATTATTGAGGGGCTTCCACCAGGGCCTATCTGTACTCCGAGAAAAGCTTCTATTGAAGCAGCTTTAAACCCTGATATGCATTCTTATTTTTATTATGTTTTAAGTTCATATGGAAGCCAAAAACATCTTTTTGCAGAGACTTATGAAGAACATTTAAGTAATGTTGAAAAATACAAGACAACAGTAAAATAGGGAAGCTTAAGCTTCCCTATTTTACTAAAGATTGATAGATTTTTTCAATATTTTCTCCGAAATGAGTAGAAGAAAGTGGTTCCACCATTGCAGCAGCATTTTCAGCCAGCTGCATAGCAACATCTTTTTGAGTTAATAACTCAAAAAGAATAGAAGATAACTCTTCATCTTCAGCAAATACTCTTCCGTTAATATGGTCTTGAATGATTCCTTCTATACTTTTGTCCTGTTTTGCTACGACAGGTATTTTAGCAGCCATAGCTTCAGCAAAGGTAAGTCCTTGGGTTTCTGTTACGGAAGCGCTGACAAAAACATCTCCTATCTGATAAAACTTTCCTATAGAATCCCACGGCTGTTCACCGGCAAAAATAACAGATTCTTCAATATTCAGTTCTTTACACAATTCTTCTAAGTCTTTTTTTACAGGGCCGTCTCCTACAACTAAAAACTTTGCATCAGGAAGTTTTTGAAGTAATGCAGGCATTTGACGAATCACTACATCAATACTTTTCTCTTTTGCCACTCTTCCAACAAACAGAACCACTGGATCAGATTCTTGTATTCCAAATTGCTTTCTGAGTTCTATAATTTCTGCTTGATCATAGTTTTCTTTTTTGAAAGGTTCAAAGTTGATACCAGTGGGGATTACTTCAATGGGTTTTCTCACCCCGTATTCCAGTAAGAGCTCTTTTACTTTATTTGTTGGAGCAATTACTGCATCGCATCGGTTGCAGAACAGACGACTTAAAGAACGTGCCATTTTTGGAGTAAACTCCGTGAGCTTTCCCTTTGAAATATAATGCACATAATCTTCATACATAGTATGGTAAGTATGTACAATAGGAATTCCCAGCTGTTTAGAAAGCATTTTACCAAAAAGCCCTAATGAAAACTCTGTTTGGGTATGAATAATATCTAAATCAAGCTGTTTTACAATTCTCACAGCTTTAGGGGAATATAATACACCCACCCTGTGAGAAGGAAGGAAAATAAAAGGCATGCTGGGAAGTCTGAAAACTCTGGGTAGAGCTCTCTTAGAATTAGGATTTGAAGTAGTAAAAATATATACCTTGTGACCCCGTTTATTCAGTTCTTTTTCTAAAGTACGAATAGAGGTCACAACGCCGTTAATCTGTGGATAATAAGTATCAGTAAAAATTCCAATATTCATAAGAACGCTCCTATTCTTTACATATTTAATATGTTGTCAATATATTGGAGAACTTTTTTTTGCATAGCATTTTGCTTCAGACGGTTTTCCACTTCATTTTTTAAACTTAATAATTTATCTATTTGCTGTGTTTCACGGTATAAATCAGATAGCAAAATATAATTTTGGCTTAAATCTGAGCCAATTGAAACAGCTTTTTCAAGAACTGCTATAGCATCGCTTGTTCGATTTGCTTCTTTTAAATATCTCCCCCAATTCAGTAATGATTTTATAAGATTTTCATAGTTTTGCTCATAACTCATCAAGTTTTCCAGATTGGCAGGACCATATTGCAGTTTCAAATCCGTATTGCTTATGCTGCTTAAGTTAAGCATTGGTTTAGAAGCCAAAGACAAAGCGGTTTTTTGATGGCTGTAAGCCTTTTTTTCGGCATCAGAAAATAATTCTTCCTCTTTAAGCATAGGAAGATCATTTAAAGATACCGAAATATAGTTCAAATGATCTAAAGATTTTTTACGTGCAAACATGGACTCCCGTTCTCTTTTCCAGAAGTTTGCATTTGAATTTTCGATTTCTTTGCTTGCTTTACGTAATTTTATATTAAAAAATACGACAAAAAGAATAAAAAGACTAAAAAACAATGGTATTTTCATAAAAACCTTCCTTACATAATTATTTTCTGCGCTTATTATAGTATATATTTTCCATAAAGTCTATGACATAAGAATTATAAAATATATTTTTTACAAATAGTGATAGACATAGGCTGAAAATCTCCTTATTCCGTAAAATCATATATTTTTATACAAAGTGCGTTTCTCCTATGGTATAATAACCCCAAGGAGAGATGATGATGAAGAAAAAAGAATTTTTATACTGGATTCCGTCCATAATTTGGATGATTATTATTTTTATTTTGTCCTCAATGACTGGAAGTGATTTACAAAGAACATTTCCTTTTTTTTCTGACTTTAATTGGGGGCATTTTGTAGCTTATTTTGTTTTGGCTATTACTTATTATTGGGCATTGCGCAGGAAAGTTAAACATCCGAAAATATTTTTTGTGATTATCTTTTTATCTGTTTTGTATGGCATTACTGACGAATTTCACCAGTATTTTACTCCTTCCAGGGTACCGGATGTCAACGATTTACTGGCAGATGCCATTGGAGCTTCTTTAGCCGCAATTTTATTAAGTATATGGCAGAAGAAAAGAAATACAAGACTAAAATTATAGATCAGTAGGAGAAACTATGTTTGAAGCAGATGTGATTGAAGAATTTATTAAGATCAGAGATAGAATTATAGAGCAAGCCTATGGACATTTAAATGAAAATCAAAGAAAAGCAGTGTTAACTGGAGAAGGCCCTCAGATGATCATTGCAGGTCCTGGCTCCGGGAAAACCCATGTTATTATGCACAGATTACATTATCTTATATCCTATGGGATGGTTTATAATACACGTAAAATACCAGAAGGCATTACTAAAGAAGATATTGATATACTGAAAGGCGATATCCATCACCCCAGATCAAAAGAATTGTTAAATTATTATGCTATAGATCCCAGAAGTATTTTGGTTATTACTTTTACAAAAGCTGCTGCAGAAGAAATGAAGTCAAGATTTTTTAATATGAAAGATGTAAATGGTACTCGAATCAAAAGTATTTTATTTGGAACGTTTCATTCTGTTTTTTTTAGAATTCTAAGAAATGCTTACGGGTATCACGTAGACCAAGTACTTAAAGAAGATGAAAAGCGCCAGGTTTTAAAGAAGATAGCAGAGGAACTTGAAATAGAATATCAGGATGAGCAGGAGTTTCTGGATGATTTAGAGAATGAAATTGGTCTTATTAAAAACGATTTAATCGAGCTGTCTTACTATAATTCTATGACTTTACCATCTGAGCAATTTAGAAAAATAGTGTCTTATTATGAGCAATATAAATCCCAGCATCAAAAAATTGATTTTGACGATATGCTTTATGATTGCTATATACTTCTTCGGGAGCATAAAAATATTCTTTCTTTTTGGAGCAATCGATATAAATATATATTAATCGATGAATTTCAGGATATTAATAAAGTTCAGTACGAAACGATCAAACTTTTAAGTGCTCCTAATAATCATCTGTTCATTGTAGGAGATGATGATCAAAGCATTTATAAATTCAGAGGAGCAAGACCAGAGTTTTTGCTTCATTTTCCACAGGATTTCAAGGACTCGGGAAGAGTAACTTTAGATATAAATTATCGCTCTACGAGGAAAATTGTTGATATAAGCAATTCTGTAATCAGTAAAAATGTGCATAGATATCCAAAAGAAATCAGAACGATTAACCCAAAGGGCGATGAACCAGTTTTTATTCAATCGGAAGATAGTGAAGAAGAAGCTCTTCACATTGCAGAATGGATTCTTAACTGGAGGAAAAAAGGCCTGTCTTATCGGGATATTGCAGTAATCTTCAGAACCAACCTTCAGGCGAGAGCTTTGGTAGATATTATGCTGGATTTAAATATTCCTTTTTATCTTAGGGATGAAATTCCAAATGTTTATGAACATTGGGTGGCAAAAGACCTTTTAGCGTATATCAAACTATCTAAAGATATCAAGGATAATGAAAGTTTAGAAAGGATTATTAATAAACCAAAGCGATATATCAGTAAAGGTGTAATTTTTGAAGCGTGTAAAAAGGGTGGAATTCTCTTTGAGAATATATATAAAACACCTCAGTTGCAAACATGGCAGGTAAATCGACTGGAAGAACTTAAATTTCATTTGGATTGCATGAAAAATAAAAAGCCAGGAGAAGCTATTGTCTATATCAGGAAACATATAGGATATGATGATTACCTGGCGGAGTATGCTCAATATAAAAACATAAGCGTTAAAGGTTTAAAGGAATTATTGGATGAAATTCAAGAGGCGGCCAAGCATTATGATAGTTTCGAGGAATGGATGTACCATATTCAAAATGTAGGAGAAGAGATCAAAGAAGGCAAACGCAGAATTATAGGAGAAGTGGATGCTGTTACATTATCTACCATGCATGGAGCCAAAGGTCTTGAATTTGAAGCGGTTTGCATTGCAGGAGCTGTAGAAGGGGTTATTCCTCATAATAAAAGTACTTCCCCAGCTGAATTGGAAGAAGAGAGAAGGCTGTTTTATGTGGGGATCACAAGAGCAAAGAAATACTTGGCAATATCAACCGTCAAGAAAAGATACGAAGAAGAAGTAAAACCTTCAAGATTTATTGAAGAAATGACGAAAAAACCTTCGACAGAAGAATTTCAAAAAGGCGCAATCATTGTCCATAAAAAATACGGTAGAGGAAAAATCAGCAATATTGATGGAACTACTGCCGCTATCGCATTTGAAAAAGGAATTTTTTCAAGAAAAATTGATTTAAAATATTGTATAGACAAGGAATTAATTTATATTGAAAAAGATGAAACAAATTAGCCTATTTTTACGTTCATGTATTTATGAAACATGAGGAGGGATACTATGTTTTTTGGAAGACGCTCAAAAGAAAAGCAAAGAAAACTTGCCGCTTTTTTAGCATTTTTGATTGTAATAGCCATGATTTTAAGTATTATACTTCCCTTTGTTACCTATGCTGCAGAAACTGAAGATATTATAATCAAAGGTGAAATAGGATTTAATAACAAGTATAAAGTGGGAGGAACAACTCCAATTACCATAGAAATAACCAATAATGGAGAAGATTTTAAGGGAGAAGTACAAGTTAAAATCTTAAAGGAAGAATATAACAATGTTACGGACTATATTGTGTATGCAAAAGACATTGAGCTTCCCAGAGGTTCTACGAAGAAATTTGATATGGTTGTTACTACTTCCAATATGCAGCGTTATTTCAATATTGAACTTACTGATGGGAAAAAAAGTATTGCCAAGAAAACGATTTATGCTACTGCTTTTCCGCCTGAAAGCAGATTTGTAGGTGTATTATCAGAAGATCCTCAAAGTCTGAAATACTTAAAAAATGTTGGCTTTGGTGAAGTCATTGGCAATAAATTAATAGAGTTAGATGAGAATAATTTTCCAACTGATATCAATATATTAAATGATTTTGAAACAGTGTTCATTAATAATTTTGATACTTCAAAGCTCAGCAAGGAGCAGATTAATATTATGAATCAGTGGGTACAAAGCGGTGGAATCCTTATTCTTGGAACTGGACCGAATTCGGATAAGGTTTTAAAAGGTTTGGGTTCAGAGATTGCTTCTGTAGTTAATAAAGGAATTACTCATACCACAGATTTTACTGCAATGGAGCAATTAGGAGAAAAAACTCTTGATTCTGGTCAGCCTCTTCAGATTGCTCTTTTGGACATCAAAAATGGAGAGGACATTTTATTTTTAGGCAATTTGCCTATTACTACTTTAATTCACGAAGAAACAGGCAGTGTTATTATTCATCATTTTGATTTAGGTATTAATCCATTTGCACAGTGGGATGGGAATAGGTATATGCTTACTGAATTGTATATAAAGCATATACCTGTTTTTGCACAGACGAGCAATACATCAGACAGCTATGATTATGATCCTTATTTAAACCCCTATACATTACGGTTGTTTCCCAGGCAGCAGCAAACAGGTTTAGTAATAGGGGTTTTAATTATAATAAGTGTATACATTATTCTTGTAGGCCCCATTCTTTACTGGATTTTAAAAGTAAAAGACAAAAGAGAATATGGTTGGTTCATTATTCCTATTCTTGCTTTCGCTTTTTCAGGAGGAATTTACTTATTAAGTTATAAAACGATCTTCAATGCTCCAGTTGGAAGCAGTATTGGAATAGTACGTTTAAATACGGGTGAAACAACATCTTCCTTAAGTATCAGTGCAGGGTTTTTTACTCCTGATACGGGAGAAAGTAAGATTACTTTTGCTGAAAATATTCAGCCCAGAGTCTCATATGTAGACAGTTCATGGGATTTTAGAAACAGAGTAATCAATAATGGCATAAAGACAGAAGTAATTTCTGCAAAAATTAGAATAGGAAATGCCAACGAACTTATTTTTTATAATGATCAAAGCTGGGCGATGAATACAGTTACTGCAAGTCATACTGTAAATTTTGCAGGCCCCATCAATGCATCCCTTACTTTTAAAGATAATAATTTAATTGGCACTATTGAAAATCACTTAGGGTTTGACCTTGAAACATGTATTCTGGTTGTAGGAGATCATTATTACTATCTGGATACACTAAAAAATGATGATGCAATGTATATTGAAAAACAGATTTCTTCTAGAGCAAAGTATCGATATGAAGCTTTGGACGAGATATTCGGATCGGTATATGACATAAATGCCATGAATAAAAAATGGGGACGGGAATTATCTAAAGAAGAGATCCACAGATTAATACAAAGAAGAGAAATCTTTGTAAATTCCAATGATAGATACCATATAACCACAAATAGTTTTAACGCTCAAAATATTTATGGTAATAATGAATCTACTATTGTACTGTACGGTTATAGTGAAGAATCTCTTTTTGGGGATGTAAAAATTAATGACAAAGAAATCAGGAATTATAATCAAAACTTATTTATTATACCTCTTGAAATTGATTATTCAAAAGCAGATCAGATAGAAATTCCCTATGGCATTATAAAACCTTATATTACAGGAAATCTTGGATTTAGTGTGGAGGAGTATGATCAATCTATATACATTCATAGCAGCGGTAGTTTGGATCTTACTTATTCGATTGATCCTAGTATAAAGCTTGATGAATTTCAAATACAGTTTATGAAAAGCTCTAGTGTTGACGGATCATATATTTTTAATAATGAAAGTGGAATATGGGAGGAATTAAGCATACTGCCTTATGAAGAAAATGTTCAAAAGTATAGAAACTCTGAAGGACAGATACAGATTCGTTTTGATGTTTTAGTGGATGACCAGAAAGATAATAGAATGGAAATTCCGAAATTACGCCTGAAAGGAGATAAACAATAATGTTAGAAATACAGAATTTAGTTAAAAAATATGGCAAGTTCACTGCTGTTGATGGTTTATCTCTGACGGTTAATGATGGAGAAATTTTTGGATTTGTTGGACCAAACGGAGCAGGAAAAACAACTACTATGAAAATTATGGCAGGGCTTTTAAGCTCTACTTCTGGTAATGTATTAATTAATGGAGTAGATGTTACAGCGCATCCAAGAAAATTGAGAGAGAAAATAGGTTATATGCCCGACTTTTTTGGAGTCTATGACAACCTGAAGGTAGATGAATATATGGATTTTTATGCAGGCACCTATCATATTCCCTATAGTGAAAGAGAAACTATTATTAATAATTTATTGGAGTTAGTTGATTTATCACATAAAAAAGATGCTTATGTAGATACACTATCCAGAGGAATGAAGCAAAGATTATGTCTTGCCAGAAGTCTTATACACGATCCGGATATTCTCATTTTGGATGAACCTGCATCGGGATTAGATCCGAGGGCCAGAGTAGAAATGAAGGAAGTACTAAAGCAGTTGAAAACTTTAGGAAAAACTATTATTATCAGTTCTCATATTCTGCCGGAATTAGCTGAGTTATGTACTGTAATCGGTATTATTGATAAAGGAAAGATTGCGGCATATGGTACTGTGGCTCAGATTATGCAGCAGCTGACTCAGAAAAGAATTATTAAAATCAAAGTAATGGGCAATATGGATCAACTGATTACAATTTTAAAAGAACAGCCCAATGTTCATGAGATTATTGAAAAAGTAGATGAAGTTGAAATTGAATATGATGGAGACGATCATAGTCTTGCTTATCTTCTAAAAAATATGGTTCAACAAGATATCCCCATTATTTCCTTTTCAGAAAAAGAAGGAAATTTGGAAGAAATCTTTATGCAAATTACAGAAGGAGGCGAAAGTGATCATGATTAACCCTGTACTTCGTCGTGAATTAAAAACAAAGATGCGAACATGGAAAGCACCGACTTTACTGGTTATATATTTAGCAATATTGGCAGTGTTCGGAGGTCTTATCCTGTCAATCAACGAACTTGAATCTTATACCGGTGGATTTGATCCTGGAAATGCGTTGACCATATATTTTCTTCTTGCAGGCTGCCAATTGGGATTAATAATTATATTAGTCCCGGCATTAACCTCGGGAACCATAAGTGGTGAAAGAGAAAGACAAACTCTAGATCTTCTTCTTATTACTAAACTTTCGCCTTTTTCTATTATCATCGGGAAATTAATGGCGTCTATCAGTCAGATTATTTTGCTGATACTAGCTTCAATGCCTGTTTTTAGTATTATATTCTTATTTGGAGGCGTTTCAGCATCGAATATTTTACTATTGTTCTTCTTTTTCATTGCTACTGCAGTTATGGTTGGAAGTATAGGCATATTTTGCTCAACATTTTTTAGAAAAACTACTACTGCTACAGTGGTCTCATATTTACTTATTCTTATTCTTTCCATTGGTACCCTTGTGGGATTGGCTTTGCTTAACCAGTACGCTTATATTGTCAGGCAACAAGGATTGACCTATGGAGAATCTTTGTTAATTGCCGGAGCTAATCCGTTTGTAGGATTTTTATCCGTAATTCAAAATCAGGCAGGCTATAATATTGTAAGCGATATACTTGGCGTTCGTAACAATATTTCTAAAATTCCATTTCAACCTTGGCAGGTCAATATGATATTTGATGCTATCATTACCTGCATAATGATATTTTTTAGCGTGATCAGGATCCGTCCTGTGATGAGGCGACGAAAGTAACAGAATTTTAAAGATGCATATTAGTATAAGGAAGTGGATATTTTGACAGAGCTTTATAAAGCATTAAAACCTTTACGAAAGAAAATTATTTTGGAAAAATGGATGCAATATATCGTTATTGGCTGCATTGCTGGTATGACTTTGGATCTCGGTATTATAGTATTGTCCAAGTGGGTACTGATTCCTAATCTGTTTATAATTCTTGCATCTGTCATTCTTCTTTCATGGCTTTGTGCCAGCGTAACAGTATTGTTTAAATTGCCTGGGATAGAGGACATAGCTAAAAAAGGTGATGCTTTAGGATATAAAGAGCGTTTCATTACCGCGATTGAAATATCACAAAAAGGGGATAACTTTTTAACTCCCATGTACAAATTAGCACTGGAGGATGCAGTTAATGCAGCTAAAAATGCAGATTTTGATAAACGTTATTCTATTTCACTTCCTAAGAAAAAATTATGGATCATAGGTATATTGATGGTTGGAACGATTGTTGCAGGGTTTACTCCTAGTCCTGTAAAGTCAAAACTTGAATTGCAGCTTGAAATAAAAGAAAAAGCGAAATCAGAAATTGTAAAAATAGAAAAGTTGCAAAAAGAATTGGAAAATAACCCTAAAATATCTTCAAAAGAATTAAAAAGGCTTAATAAAGAGCTGGATACGTTAAAAGCGGATTTAAAGAAAGTGAATACTAAGGGAGAAATTGTTCGTGCATCACAAAGAACTCAGCAGCAACTTAAGAAAATTTCTAAAGAGTCGGTTCAAGGCGACTTAAGAAAATTAGGAGAAAAACTATCAAGCCATGAATTAACAAGGGCTCTGGGTGACCAGCTACAGCAGGGGAATATAGCTGAGATCAGAAAAAATCTGGATGATCTCCAAAACCGGCTGAAGAAAATGGATAAAGATCAAATCCAACAACTGGCAAGCATCTTAAAAGACGCTGCTAATGAAATAGAAAATAATTCTGAATTACAACAGATTTTAAATGATTATTCACAGGCAGTGAAAAGTGGTGATCTTGAAGGTTTGGCAGATGAGTATGAGAAATTAGGCCAAATATTAGAGTATTTGTCTATGGAAAACCAGGATTTAAGAGAAGCCATTGAAAATATCAGCAAAGCAATGGCATCTAATAACCCAAATAATAAGGAGAATGAGGAAAACCAACAGCAAAGTCAGGGCAGCGGAACAGAGGAAGAAGAAGGGCAAAAGCAAGGCAGTGAAACTGGTAAAGGCCAAGGAGAAGGACAGGGCCAAGGACAGGGAACAGGTCAAGGCGAAGGTCAAGGACAAGGAAGCGGAACTGGTCAAGGTCAGGGACAGAACAAAAGTGGTGGTCAAGGGCGAGGGCAAGGGCATAAGCCCAATGAGAAAATTTATTCAAGGCAAGCTCAAGATAAACAGGATTACGATGCACAGGTTGACGGAATAAAAAACCAGTCGGGAGATATGCATAAAGTTGATCAAAAAACTATCGGGAACAGAGGAGTATCTGTTCCTTATGAAGAGGTTTACCAACAGTATAGACAAGATGCGATTAAATTTTTAGAAGACGATACGATTCCATATGGAATTAAAAATTTAGTGGAGGAATATTTCTCTTCCCTGGAATAATACATTTGGTGCCTGTCTGTCTCAACAGACAGGCATCATTTAAAAAGAGGTGTTTCCATGAATTTTTATAATCCATGGGGTTTTTTAGGGCTTATTGCTATACCCATCATTATTTTGATGTATCTTTTAAAGCAAAAGTATGAAGAAGTAAAAGTTCCAAGTGTATTTTTATGGGAGCAGGCATTAAGTTATTCTCAGGCTTATCAACCCTGGCAAAAGCTTAGGAAAAATCTTTTGCTTTTTATACAGCTTCTTGCAGCAGCTCTGCTTGTAATTGCTTTGGCAAACCCCTATTTGACCGGGAAATGGGAAAAGTCAGGGAATTACATATTCATTCTTGACAGTTCCATGAGTATGCAGGCAGAAGATGAAAAACCTAATCGGTTTGAAAACGCAAAGAATCAAATGGAACACATTATTAACTCTTTGGAGCCCAATGCAGAAATTTCTCTTATAGTGATGGAAAAAGAACCTTATATTCTGGTGAACAAGTCCACTGAAAAAAATACAGTCATAAAAAAGCTTAGAGAGGTAGAGGTATCCAATACAGAGGCCAACAGTGAAGAAACAGCTTCGTTGGTGCAGGCCCTTTATGAGCAGACAAAAGGAAAAATCTATTTGTTTTCTGATGAGAATATGTTTGTTCCTGATTTAGATATAGAATTTGTCAAAGTAGGTAAGAACTCTGATAATTGCGGGATTGTATTATTATCTCATTCAAAGGAAGAAGGGCAATTAGCTGTACTGGTAAGAGTAAAAAATTTTGGAAAGACACCTAGAAAAGTATCTGTGTCCCTTTATGGAGATGAAGAATTTATTGATGTAAAGGAAGCAGAACTTTCAGCGGATCAGGAATCAAATGTTTTTTTTGCAGGAGTTCCAAAGAATATAGAAATCTTAAAAGCTGAAATCGATTCAGATGATGTTTTAAAAACAGACAACATTATGTACGATGTGGTACAAGAAGATGTAAAGCAAAAAGTTTTACTCATTACAGAACAGAACATTTTTTTAGAACAGATGATGTCCATACTTCCCCAAGTGGAATTATATAAGGGCGATTTTGAAAACCAAGAAGTACCCAAGGGATATTATTTGTATATTTTTGATGGCAAAATGCCTTCTGTTCTGCCTGAGGACGGACATATACTGATCTTTAATCCTGAAGCGAACAATCCTTTGGTTCAAGTAGAAGGAGAGGTAGAAGTTGATCATATTTTGCCGTCGGGCAGCAGACTATTTGAATTTATAAAAGAAATGGATTTTGATATTGCTAAAGCCAAGAAAATGGTTCTTCCTGAATGGGGAGAAGAAATTCTTGGTTCTGATCAAACACCTTTAATTTTCTTTGGAGAATTACAGGAGCAAAAAGTTCTTATCTGCGGTTTTGACTTGCATGATACAGATTTACCGCTAAAAAAAGAATTTCCTATTTTTATATATAACATCATGCAGTGGTTCATTCCTTCTGAGGCCAATAATCTAAAAAACATCACTGCAGGAGATACCATTGAGTTTGATATATTGCCGGAAGCTCGGGAGGTCAATTTAGTAGATCCTAAAGGGAATATTGAGAAATTAGCGCCTCCTTTTCCGGTACAGCCTTATAAAAATATTGATGAATTGGGAATATATGTACTTGAACAGAAAGGTGAAAACAGAGATGTTTTTTACTCTTTTGCAGTCAATCCTCCAACAGAATTGGAATCTGATTTGGACAGGACTAATCAAGATAATGTCCAAGTTGGTAATAAAGCTTCTGAAGAAGAAAAGATTGCAAGAAATCGTAATTTAAAAAACATATTTATACTCTTAGTGTTGCTTTTGCTTGTCTTTGAATGGTGGTTATACATTCGAAGAGAAAAGAAAGTATTTCTTACAAGTATTCGATGTATCATTGCGATATTGCTTGTTTTCTCCTTGATGGGATTTGAAATCAGGAAGACGATCGATGCAACCACCACCATATTTGCCGTAGATCTATCCGATAGTTCTAAAGCATCTATAAAAGAGGCGGAGAATTTTATTCAGCAAGCCATTGCTTTCAAAAGTGATCACGATGAAGTTGGAATTGTGAGTTTTGGAGGCAATGCAGCAGTGGAAGTGAGCCCAAAGTCAGAACCAGTTTTTTCAGGATTTGATACGATTATTAATGCGCATTTTACAGATATTTCTCAGGGATTAAAGCTATCTTCTTCTCTTATTCCGGAAGAATCCAAAAAGCGGATTGTACTCATTTCAGATGGGCAAGAAAATCTGGGAGATGCATTAAGTCAAGCAAAAATCTTGGCAGGGCAGAATATAAAGGTGGATGTAGTTCCTGTCCAGAAGTCTGTTTCTGATGAAGTACAGATCACGGATTTAACACTTCCCCAGTATTTAAATCTGCATCAGGAATTTAGTGTTCAAATAAGGGTGGACAGCTTAGTCGATACTCAGGGAATTTTGAAAATATATAACGGAAAAAATTTAGTAGAGACTCAAAAGGTTAATATTCGAAAAGGACAAAATAGATTTGCTTTCTCCGACAAAGCTGAAGAAGGGGGAGGCAGAATTTATCGTGTTGAACTGGAAGCGGACAAAGACAGCATGAATGAAAATAATGTAGCTTATGGCTATACTAATGTGGAAGATATTCCCCATTTGCTTTTAATTGAGAAGGACCATAGCGGGGAAGAGATTAGAAA
The DNA here is from genome assembly GCF_016908775.1 of Defluviitalea raffinosedens. Classification (NCBI taxonomy): domain Bacteria; kingdom Bacillati; phylum Bacillota; class Clostridia; order Lachnospirales; family Defluviitaleaceae; genus Defluviitalea; species Defluviitalea raffinosedens. The sequence goes on from NZ_JAFBEP010000025.1 coordinate 21,669, forward strand.
ATTGTTGGAAGGGACAAAGGTTGAAATCAATGCAATTGAACCTTATCTTTCCCCTACCCAAATGGATGAATTGTCCCAGTATGATGGGGTTATTTTAGCCAATATCTCAGGGGATGACTTGGACGAAAAATTTCTGGGCAATTTAGAGTATTATGTGAGTCATTTGGGAGGAGGAGTAGTCGTAACCGGTGGAGAAAATGCTTACGCTCTGGGGAACTATTTTGATACTCCCTTGGAGACAATACTGCCGGTAGAAATGGAGTTAAAAGATAAAAACAATATTCCGGATATGGGACTTATGATTGTCACTGACAGGTCCGGAAGTATGGAAGAAGCCCCTTATGGTATCTCAAAACTGGAACTGGCAAAAGAAGCGGCTATTCGTGCAGCAGAAGTTCTGCACTCCTTTGATCAAATAGGAGTTATTGCATTTGATGATATGCCTCAAGAAATTGTAAAGTTTCAAAAAATAGATAATAATCTTGAAAGTATTAAGAATGATATTGCAAGTATTTCGCCTGGAGGAGGAACCAGTATTATTCCTGCCCTTAGAAAAGCCTATGAAACGCTTTACAGCGCAGATACTAAAGTTAAACATATTATTCTTCTTACAGACGGTCAGGCAGAAAGATCAGGATACAGCGAGCTCCTTGGACAAATGAAAGCATCAGGCATCACTTTATCCACAGTAGCTGTGGGAAGATCTTCTGATACAGTTTTATTGGAGGAATTGGCTCAAAATGGAGGAGGAAGATATTATTATACCGATGAGTTTTCTGATTTGCCTAAAATTTTTATGAAAGAAACGATGATGGCAGGAAAAACTTATATCAATACCGAAACTTTTTATCCAAAAGTAACAGGAATTTCTCCTATATTGAAGGATATAGAGGAATTGGCGCCACTTCATGGATATATTTCCACAACGCCTAAAAACCGTGCAGAAGTGATTTTAAAAAGCGAAAAGGATGATCCTGTTTTAGCTGTCTGGAGATACGGATTAGGTAAAACGGCTGTATGGACTTCGGATGTTCACAATCAGTGGAGTGCTGATTGGCTGTCCTCAGATTCTGGGGTTAGAATTATCAGAAATATGATTTCATGGGTTTTAAGGAAGCCAATGAGTGATACGATTAAAGTAGAGGGAAAAGTTATAGGTGATCAGATCGAACTAAGTGCAGAAGTCCAAAATTCAGATCTAACAGAAGAAATTGAAGTGAATGTTGTTAAACCGGATTTAACTCAAGAGACTCTGGTGCTTAAACCTACAGCTCCTGGCAAATACACTGGGAGATTTGATGGAAATGATTTGGGAGCTTATATGTTGAATTTCCAAATTAACAGGAATGGAGAAACAGAATCCATTCATACGGGAATCAATATATCTTATTCTTCAGAATACGATATTCGCAAAATCACTGCAGAAACTACTCTTTTAAGTAAAATTGCCCAGTTAACAGGGGGAAAGATTTTAACAGATGCAAAAGAAGTCTTTAAGCCTATAGAAGACTCGATTTATGGGAAAAAAGATATTACAGAGATCCTGCTTATTCTAAGTCTTTTACTATACCTTTTGGATATCGCCTATAGAAGAGTAGGTTTTATTCACAGTATAATAGACAATGGAATACTCTTGATTGCTAAAAAAATGAGAAATCGAAAAAAAGAATACAATAAGGAGAAAAGTCAGAAACAGGAACTAAAAAGGTCTAAAACGAAAAAGCCAAAGGTTAAAGAAAAACAAAAGTCTGTTACCCAAGAACAAATGAAAGAGAATACAAGTATGGTATTATTAAATCAAAAGAGAAAAAGATCAAAGAAGTAGATGGATCAAAAACTGTATTTGAATTCAGAGGTGAGGAGATTGGGCCATTTTGTAAACAGATGTGAAAGATATATGGATGACATTTTATTTGGCTGGGAAAAAAATATGATGGACCGAGAATATATCGATCAGCAAAATAGAATCATTGAAGCACCTTCAATTACAATAAAAAATGTTTTGATTGCTTTGGGATATTTTATTGATAATGAGAAAGAATCTTTTCTGAATCCATCAGATAAATGCAAGAAAATGATTAGGGATTTGGTTCTTCATATTGTGCAAAAGCATAGTCACAGAGGAACCAAAATTCATCATATTCAAGATAGGATTATTCTTTTAAAATATTCGATTATGGAAGTCATTACGAAATGGAAAGTTTTAGAAGAACATGAGTTAAAGTATGTGGGTGCTTTTTTTGATCATGTCATCAATCAGTTTACAGACATTGCTGTGAATGATTTCCAAACGGCTTTTGAAACATTAGCAAGGCCTATCTTAAATCTCAACAATTATGACGAATTATGTGGAGAAATCGTATCTAAAACCTGCTCACTGCTGCCACAGGATTACTGTTCTTTGGTTACTTTTTATAATGATACCCACAGTGTTCGGATTTCGGATTATACAGGAGAGTTATTCAGTGAACTGATGCACCCTATTGATTGGGAGTTGATTGATAAAGTCAGAAAAGAAAAGATTACGTATATGAAAACAGTCAGAAAAAAGGATAGATTACAGGATTGGGCACAGATTTCCGGGCCTATAGAAATCAATAACAAAGTTGTAGGAGTCCTTAGCCTTCATTACAGATCTGCTCATCACTTTGATTATGATGAGCAAAAAATGTTGGAAATCTTATGCAGACAGGCGGCTGTTTCCATTCATACTCTTAAATTATATAAAAAGCTTTCTTATGCTTATCAAAATTCAAAATTCGTGAATGAAGAACTTAGATTAACCAAAAGTCGATTGGAAGAAAGTAATAAAAATCTATTAGAGTTAGATAGATTAAAATCCATGTTTATTGCAAACATATCCCATGAATTAAAAACCCCTCTAAATACGATTATTGGTTTTTCTGAACTTCTTATGTCCAGTCTGGAAGATAAAATTCCGGAACAGAATTTGAAAGATCTTAATAATATTTACCAAAGCGGTAAATACCTTTTAAGACTCATCAATGACATTTTGGATTTATCAAAAATTGAAGCCGGAAAAGTTGAGTTTGAAAATGAAGAAGTGGATCTATACGAAATCGTATTAAATGGGGCGATGACATTAAGATCACTGATCGGGGATAAAAACATTGAAATTAAATATAATTTTGATCCCAACTTACCTAAAATAATGGGGGATGAAACAAGAATTCAGCAAGTACTTTACAATATTATCGGAAATGCTGCAAAGTTTACCAATGAAGGCAGTATTACGATTTCTGCCAGGGCGGATTTTGAAAATCAAAGGGCAATTTTTTCTGTTGAGGATACGGGAATAGGGATAAAAAAAGAAGATCAGAGTAAAGTATTTGAACGTTTTGCTCAGATATCCAATAAGCAATTCAATATTGAAGAAAAAGGCAGTGGATTGGGAATGACGATTGCAAAAGAGCTTCTTAGCCGAATGGGTGGAGAGATTTGGTTTAAAAGTACTTATAAAAAAGGAACAACATTTTATTTTTCTTTGCCTTTGAATAAACAATAAAGAGAACTATACGTATTTATTAATAACTATATAAAGCATACTATTAGCAATTGGTTTATGAGGAGGCTAAAGATATGAGTGAAGAAAAGATGATGATCTTAAAAATGTTGGAGCAGGGAAAGATTACTCCTAGTGAAGCAACAGAACTTTTGAATGCAGTAAAAGATAAAGAAAAAAATGTCAGACCTACTTCATCTGTTCAAACAGATTTTGGGAAAAAAGTTGAAATTCTTTCAAAAGACTTAGAACCGAAATTAAAAAAAGCGACTAAAACAATATTAGATAAAACTGCGTATTTTGCAGACAAACTTTCCAGAACTTTATCAGATTCAAGTACTTTTTCTCCTTTTATTGGAGGTAAAGAAAAGACAGTGGAACTTCATGTAGGAAGTAAATACAATGCGGAACTAAGATTCAATGGCAAGAATGGAATGATTTATATTAAAGGATATAATGGTGATAAAATTACGGCAAAGATAAATTATATTCCTAAAGACTCCAGTCATGACATAACATTGATTGAATCGGGAAACATTTTTTATTTAAATTATGATGAAGGGTATTTTAACAGGGTAGCAGTGGAGGCATTTGTTCCAGATACGTTGTTTAAGAAGCTTTATTTGGAAACCAACAATGATCAAATTATTATTGATGGATTTAAAGCAGAGGAAATGACTCTTTATAATTCTAACGGGGCTATAGAACTTAAAAATATTAAAACAGGAAAGTTAGAAGCAGAAACGAGTAACGGGAGAATACTTCTTGAAAATATCTCAGGAAAATATATGAAAGCAGAAACTTCTAACGGAAAGATTCAAGCCAAGCAGTGTGATATTGAAAAAATGGAGCTTGCAACATCTGAAGCTGAAATCTTATTGGATGTAAGTTTAAGCAAGCTAGAAGAATCTGATTTTTATCAATGGAGTTTGGAGACATCCAATGGAGCCGTTAAAATGAACACACTAAAAGATTCAAGGGTAGGATACAACTTAAAAGCGAATACATCTTTAAATGGAGTACAAGTGAATATTGGCAATATGGATTATAAAGTCAATGAAAAAAACTATGTCAAAGGGATTTCTAATCATTATTCCATGGCAGAGAAAAAGATCAGTCTAGATTTAGAAACATCCAATGCCCCCATTATTATTAATTAGTATAAAAGCTTCTATTTTAATGGAAGCTTTTTTTTATTGCATAGGAAATCCCTTCGGATTTCCTATGCAATAAAAAGATGAAATTTTTCCAGTGCTAGAAGGGGATCTTTATTTTATGGTATAATAATTTAGACATAAATGTTTGGGGGGATACATATGTTAAAAAGGATTCAAATTGTGTTTATTATTGTTTTACTGTCCGTTGTGTCATTAAAACCCTCTTTTGCTGCTACAGATGCGCAAATACAGGCTGGAAATAAACTCAGGACACTGAAGATTTTAGCTGGATATGAAGATGGCTCTCTTCGACTGGATAATAATATAACAAGAGCTGAAATAGCAACGATTTTAGTGCGAGTTTTAGGATATGAAAATACTATTATTATTGGTATGGAGGATCAAAAGTTTAAAGATGTGAAAGACAGTCATTGGGCTTCAGCTCATATAAAAAAATCAGCTAAATTGGGACTGATTGCAGGTTATCCTGATGGAAGTTTCAAACCTAATCAGGATATAACATATGCAGAAGCTACGGCAATGATGGTAAGACTTGCGAAACAAGACAAAAATCTTGAAGGAACTTGGCCATATAATTATATTAATAAAGGAAGAGAGATAGGTATTGTTCAAGAGGAAAATATCAATTACAATCAAAAAGTTACAAGAGGTGTGGTGGCGGAATTGCTGTGGAATACGTTACTTGTCAAACTAAAGTAAAAATGATGGATTATAAAGGAATTCGATAAATATTTAAATTTTTGTATAATTAAATTTTATTAAAGTCTTAAAATATATCTAATAATTTTTACCAGTAGAAATATAATGATAATAGAAAAAACTTTTGAATTGTTGTAAAACATAATAAAATGATATATAATAAAAGTGCTTCATTCATGGATGAAGCCAGTGTAATGCACGGTTACGAAATTTATGTTCTTAAGGTTTTGATAGTATTTTTTTTAGACAATGAAGTCCTAGTTCGTAGGACTTATTTTTTATATATCAAGTCATTCAAGAACTACAACTAAAGTCATAGACCAGAAAATATATTCCATTTATGGAAAATTACTTATGAAAAGGTTAAAAAGTTAAGAAAAGAGGTGTAAAGGAATGAATACATAATAAGTATTTGGGTGGAAACAAGAAGTGGATTTTTCCATATAATAAACAGAATGAAATTTATGATTGAGATTCAATTGAATTAAATTAAATGTTTTTAAAGTATGAATCTGATCAATGCTATAAAGAGTTTTTGAGGGATTAGAAATTCTAAGATGAACTTTAAATCGGTGTTGAAAGTACGGCTGAAAAAGTGGTAAGATTAATTTTAGCAAGGAGAAAAGAAATTTATTTTGAAAAATGTTGAAATATATATAGATATTTGGGAGAATAAAGTTTTTATATCGGAGAGTGAGGATCAAAATGTGTGTTGATAATTTTCTTTATGAGAAAAGTGTGGAATGTCCTGTATGTGGCAATACTTTTACAGTGACTGCTGTAAAGAAAAAGGCATATATGGTGGAAAGCAGGGATACTGATTTTTGTGTGCACTACAAAGCGTTGAATCCTATGCTTTACGATGTTTGGATTTGTCAATTATGTGGATATGCAGCATTACAAAGTTCATTCCCTAATATTACCCCCAAAAGAGCAAAATTAATTCAGGAATATATTACCCCCAAGTGGGTTGCTCGGGAAACGGAAAAGATTATAACTTATGAAAAAGCTGTTAATAGATTTAAGCTGGCATTAATAAGTGCTCAGATCAGCAAGGCAAAAGCAAGTGAAGTAGCTGCAATATGTTTGAGAATTGCATGGTTGTATCGTTTTATGAATGACGAAGAAAAAGAAAGGACTTTTCTTTCAAATGCGCTTGAAAAATATTTAGAAGCTTATGCCAATGAAAGATTTCCTTTAGAAAATATGGATGAAGCTACAGTAATATATTTAATTGGAGAATTGCATAGAAGACTTGGTAATAATGAAGAAGCTGTGGTTTGGTTTTCTAAAGTAATAAACTCCAGAACAGGAACAGAAAGAATTCAGAAACTTGCGAGAGATCAATGGCATTTGGTAAAAGATGAACTTAAGAAAAATTCTGTATCATAAGAAGCCTTTATTTTGAGAGGAGTTTGAAATATTTCTTGTTTTTAGTGGACCTATATCAAAGACTGCAAAAGATGACGGATATTTGACTGCTCGGGTTTTTTTATAATGATATTGCATCCAGTGGAGGAGAACTTATAGGAATTTTGCTAGTTATATGCTATAGGTTATTTTTCAGTGGATGCATGTTCATAGTTGCTTTTTAGCGTCAAAACTGGTTGGCATGTTAGAAAGCAGCAATCCAGATGCAAAGATTAAAAGGTCAAATCCATAGATATAATAATTAATACCTCTGAAGTGATTGGATATAGATGAATTTTAAGAAAAATTATGAAAAAATAAAGGCAGAAGAGGTGGACAAGCAATGAGAGAAGAAATTCTGGAAATCCTGGAGAAGAATAGTAGGATACAAATAAAAGATATTGCGGTTATGTTGAACACAACAGAAGAAGAAGTTGAAAAAGAGATTAAGCAAATGGAAAAAGAGCAGATTATCTGCGGTTATAATACTTTGATTAATTGGGATAAAACTAAAAAAGATTTAGTGACTGCGTTAATTGAAGTAAAGGTAACTCCACAAAGAGGAGAAGGTTTTGATAAAATTGCGGAGAGAATTTATAGATTTAATGAAGTAAAAGCTGTGTATTTAATGTCTGGAGGATTTGACTTAACTGTAATTATTGAAGGAAGAACAATGAAGGAAGTTGCTTTATTTGTTGCGCAAAAATTAGCCCCATTGGAATCAGTATTAAGTACGGCAACTCATTTTGTTCTTAAAAAATATAAAGACCATGGTATTCCTTTTGAAGCGCCCCGTAAGGACGAGAGGATGGTTGTATCTCCATGAAGCCAGAAATGATTGCATCGACTGTTAGAGATATTCCGCCATCAGGCATAAGAAAATTTTTCGATATTGCAAACGAAATGGAAGATGCAATATCTTTGGGTGTTGGAGAACCGGATTTTGATACTCCTTGGCATATAAGAGAAGAGGGAATATACAATTTAGAAAAAGGTAAAACAGTATATACTTCCAATTCCGGATTAATGGAACTAAGGGAGGAAATCAGTAAATATTTATCAAGACGTTTTAGCATTGAATATAATCCTAAAACGCAGATCCTTGTTACTGTTGGAGCGAGTGAAGGAATTGATTTGGCCCTCAGAGCACTTTTAAATCCGGGAGATGAAGTATTAATACCTGAACCTTCATATGTTTCATATAAACCTTGCACCATTATGGCAGGAGGGGTTCCTGTTACAATTACTACAAAGGCAGAGGACGAGTTTCGCTTGACACCTGAGCAACTTAAAGCTCATATTACTGATCGAACTAAGGTGTTGATTCTTCCTTATCCTAACAATCCAACCGGTGGAATTATGGAAAAAGAGGATCTTGAAAAAATAGCTGATATTTTGAGGGATAGAGACATTGTGGTAATTTCTGATGAGATTTATGCTGAATTGACATATGATAAGGAGCATGTTTCTATTGCTTCTATACCTGGCATGTATGAAAATACTTTAGTGATCAATGGTTTTTCCAAGGCTTATGCCATGACTGGATGGAGACTGGGCTATGCAGCAGGGCCTGAAGAATTGATTGCCATGATGACAAAAATTCATCAGTATGCCATTATGTGCGCTCCCACAACCAGTCAGTATGCAGCAGTAGAAGCACTGAGGAATGGAGATTCGGATGTTGCTGAAATGAGAAACTCTTTTAATCGAAGAAGAAGGATTATGGTTGATGGGTTTAGAAAGATGGGAATGGATTGCTTTGAACCGTTAGGAGCTTTTTATGTTTTTCCTTCCATTGCAAAAACAGGAATGACCTCTGAGGAATTCTGCAAAAGACTTTTATATGAGCAAAAAGTAGCTGTAGTGCCTGGAACTGCTTTTGGAGAAAGTGGAGAAGGATTTATAAGATGTTCATATGCCTACTCGATTGATAATATCAAAGAAGCTTTAAGGAGAATAGAAAAGTTTATGGAACAATATAAATAACCACAAAAGAACAGCCTAGGCTGTTCTTTTGTGGTTATTTATTCTGGCATTTTGGACAAATACCATAGAAATAGAGTCTCTCATCTACTAACTTGAAATTTGTTTCTTTTTCGATGTTAGAACGAATATGGTCTAAATCAATCGAACCCATATCAAATACTTCACGACAAGAAACACAAATCAGATGAGGATGAGAATTGGTATTTGCATCGTATCTAAAACAATCTTCTCCTACGTTTAACTCCTGAATAAGATTAACTTTTTTTAAAGCATCAAGAGTTTTATACACCGTTGCTAAACTCATCGTTGGATGTGTGGCTTCCAAAGATTTATAGATGGTTTCAGCACTGGGATGTTCTTCTGTTTTAGAAAGCATTTGAAAAATAGCCAGCCTTTGAGGAGTTACCTTCAGGTTTTTTTCCTTTAGACGTTGTGCAAGCTCTTTCATCGGAATAACCACCTTATTAATAATGATTTTTACATAGTAATAATATAAAATTTTTGACATTTCGTCAAGCAACAAATCAGAACGATCCTTATAAATTTTAGGGTAGAAATAATTTCAGGCTTATCAAATTCTATTGTAATTGATAATCTAATATGTTAAAATAAACGAGTATTTACTTAGTTGTTGAATTAGTAAATTAATTTTAATAATCAAAGGTGGGATCTTTAATGTCTATAAATGTTGACCTTATTAATCCATTCATTCAAGGAACACAATCAATATTAAGAGATGTATGTCAAGAAGAGTCGAAACTTGGAAAAATATATCTCAAGAAATCTCCTTACGCTAGTAATACGATTGCTATTATTATTGGTGTTACCGGAGACATTAAAGGTCAGATTATATTTAGTATGGGAATAGATGTAGCTTGCTCGATTGCGTCTAAAATGATGATGGGAATGCCAGTTCCAGAATTAGATGAAATGGCAAAGAGTGCTATTGCCGAATTAACCAATATGATTTTAGGAAATACAGCAACAATATTCTATAACAATGGAGTTTCTGTTGATATTACACCTCCGTCATTGCTGATGGGAGATAATATGCAAATTTCCACAACTAAAATGCAGACGATTTGCATTCCATTACAACTCAGCCAAGGTGCTACATTTGAAATTGATGTAGCAATACAAGATGCTAAGTAGAAAATGAGTGAGTGCTATGAATATTGTTTTATTAGAGCCTGAAATCCCACAAAACACAGGAAATATCGCGAGAACTTGTGCTGCTATCGGAGCAGATTTACATTTAATTAAACCATTGGGATTTTCTGTTGAAGACAAATATTTAAAACGAGCTGGATTAGATTATTGGCATCTGGTAAATATTCATTATCATGAGAATTTTGAGGATTTTAAATCTAAATATCCTGATGCATTACTTTTTATGGCGACTACAAAAGCAAAGCATGTATATACTGAAGTATCCTATACTAAAGATTGCTTTATTGTCTTTGGTAAAGAAACAGCGGGAATTCCGGAGAGCATTTTAAAAGATTATCCTGATACGTGTATACGAATACCTATGAGAAATGAAGCGCGTTCTCTGAATTTGTCCAATTCTGTTGCAATTGTGGCCTATGAAGCTATGAGACAATTGAATTTTGATGGATTAATGTGTGAAGGTAAATTAAGAGAGTATAATTGGGATTAGAGCCCGACTGATGTACAGCCGGGTTTTAATTTTTTATTAAATTGCAAAAACTGTTTGAATGAAACCCTCTAAAATAGCATACCCTAAAAATAAATAAGGTATAAAGAAAGAGGGTTGCTTATGTTCTGGACTGGAATCATAATTGGAATTTTTATAGGTGCTACCTTGGGGATATTGGTAATGTCCATGGCAATTTCAGCAGCAAGAAATAGTTCTGAAGAACACAGAAGATCGATCTATGGAATGGAAACTTCAGAAGAACTTGCACCAAATGTTCATTATAAAAAAGATAAAAAAGAAGAAAAAGATAAAAAAAGCTAAAAAAAACTAAGAAAGAGTTTATGGTTCAACCATGAACTTTTTTATTTTGAAATAATGAAGTAAAAAATTCGTCTACTTCTAAAGAGCTGAACTTTTGTTTTACAAGTACGGCATAGAGGCTTTATTGATAAAAAATAAAAAATATGGTAGCATTAAGGTAGTTTTGTAGTTTTGGGGCATAAGGGGAAAATTTATGTTAGATAACGTTATTTATTCAAACAGATTGCTGATCAAAGATATAGAAAAAAAAGATCTGCCTTTTATCAAACATATGTATCAGGATATGGACTTTTACTTATATGCTATTGGACATAATACTAATCTATGCGAAAAGTATCTTAAGCAGTTTGAAAAAGACGATGAGCGACAGAATTTTTTTTGTGTTGCAAAACTTATTTCAGATCATCGCCCAGTAGGATGTATTGAAGGAACTATTCATTATGGCAGAAAAAAAGTTTTATGGATTAGTTCTGTCATGATTCATAAAGAATTTTGCAGAAAAAGATACGGTACTGAATTGGTGACGGAAATCATGAATTTTTTTAAATCACAATGTGAGATAGAATGTGTTTGTGTCAGTATTGCCGAAAAAAACGATATTGGAGTAAGATTTTGGTCAAAACTTGGTTTTTCACCCATTAAAACGATTTCTAGATATGATGCCCAGCAGATTATGTTCGGAAATATACTAATTTATTGTAAAAATGCTTAATAAAATTTAAAATTCCACAACATTTTTAAAAGTAATTGACAAAGTGCTTTTATATTTATATAATAATATTGTAACAATTACGTAACAAAATCGATATGGGGGACATAATATGATAAAATGGGGCAGACTGACATCAATAACTTTTGTTTTGGGATTGTTTTCGATTTTGAATGTTTCAAATACATATGCAAAAACAACAGCAGTGAGTTTAGAAAATAATGTCGATGTGTGGGGGAAAGCAAGCCAGACAGAAGAAGCGATTTCAACTTTAGATAAGAATGAAGAAGTAGAAATCATAGGGACTGAAGGAGATTATTACGTAATTGCATTAAATAATGGCGAAGAAGGATATGTTGTAAGAGATTTATTAAAGATTGCATCGGTGGACGCAGTATCCACAGGAGATCATGTAAATATTAGACAAGCACCCAATACAAGATGTAATGTTTTGGGACAAGTAAACAAAGGTGATGCTTTAATTGTAACAGGAAAATCCGGGGATTGGTATCAGATTAAGTATAATGGTAATGAAGCTTGGATTCATGGAGATTACGTTAAGACTATGGAAGATGTTTTCGTTACAGAAAAAAAAGGACAAGCTTCTAATAGTAATAATTTAGGTGAAGAGATTGTTGAGTATGCTAAAAGATTTATTGGAACTCCATATAGATACGCTGGAACAGATTTAACCAGCGGCGTTGATTGTTCAGGTTTTACCCAAGCTGTAATGTCTCACTTTGGAATTTATCTCAGCAGACCTTCAAGTGCACAGGCAAATGATGGAGTGACTATTTCTAAGCAAGAATTGCAAGCTGGTGATTTAGTATTTTTCGATACGTCAGGAAGTAATAACGGTAGAATATCTCATGTTGGAATATACGTTGGAAATAACAAGTTCATTCATGCCGACAGCAGCAGAGGAGTAATCATTAATAGTTTGAATGAAGATTATTATATTCGTACATATGTAAAAGCAGTTAGAGTTTTATAAAAAAAGAGTGACTTTCGTCACTCTTTTTTAAATGCATCATATTGCTTTTTGTAAGCCAGAACCTTTGGAACGTAATTTTGAGTTTCGCTAAAAGGTGGAATCCCATTATATTTTTCTACGTTTCCCGGGCCTGCATTATAGGCAGCTAAGGCTAAAGAGGTATTGCCATTGAATTGAATCAGCATATCTCTAAGATAGCGCGTACCGGCATCTACATTTGCTTCTACGTCCCATACATTTTCAACCCCAAGCATTTCGGCTGTTCCCGGCATTAGTTGCATAAGGCCTCTGGCACCTGCAGAAGAAAGGGCGTATGGATTAAAGTTACTTTCCTGTTTAATAACAGCTTTGATCAGATTTTCATCAATATTGTATTTTTCGGCCGCTTCTTTTATAGCATTTTCAATTTCGGCTGTACTTACATTTCCATTAGAAGAATTGATTATTTCATCTAGTTCTCCTTTAAGTATTTCACTGAAGGAAGTTGTATTAGCAGTTGCATCGGAAGATGAATTGTCAGTGTTTTTTTGAGGTACCCTAATAGGAATAGTAAAATTCGAATGAATTGTTGATAATATTTCGTTATACATCGATTTGGGATCAATATAACCCATAAATATCCTCCTTAAAACAGGAATTGTGGTGGTTGGATAACTGATTTAATGATATAATTAAACAAGTCAATCGTCAATGGTATTTTTTTATTAAAAGTAACAGTGAAATTAGAAAGGATCTAATTTATGGAAGAGAGAACATTAAAAACCCTTGAATATCATAAAATTATACACAAATTAGCGAATTATGCTGTTTCTCCTATGGCAAAGGAAATAGCAGAGCATTTAAAGCCTTCTTCGGATTACAATGAAATTATCCGGATGCAAAAAGAAACCAGCGATGCAGTAAGCATGACTATAAGAAAAGGCAGTATCCCACTGGGAGGCTTTAGAGATACAAGAAGTGCTCTTCGTCGAGTAAAGATCGGAGGAGTACTTTCTGCTACAGAACTAATCCATATTGCAGATTTACTGCGAGTATGTAAAAAAGTTAAGAACTATTCCAAAGATGAAAGAAAACAAGAAGTCTATGAAACCTTAGACTCTCTTTTTGAAAGCATTATCACTCTTCCGGCAGTGGAAAATGAGATCACCCGATGTATCATCTCAGAAGAAGAAATATCAGATGAAGCAAGCACAACACTTTATAACCTGAGACGAGAAATGAAGTTGACCAATGAAAGAATTAAAGAACAGCTTCAGAGAATAATTCATTCTTCCAGTAATCAAGCAATGCTGCAAGAATCCGTTATTACCATGAGAGGAGACCGATATTGTGTTCCTGTAAAGCAAGAATATAGAAATAGCTTTCCAGGAATCATTCATGATCAATCTTCTACAGGTGCTACATTATTCATAGAGCCTATGGCGGTAGTACAATTGAACAACCAATTAAGGGAATTGCAAGTAAAAGAGAAATTAGAAATTGAAAGAATCCTGGCCTGGCTTACTTCTATGGTGGAAGAAAATTTAGAAATTATACAGACGAATATGGAAATACTTACTCAGTTAGACTTTATATTTTCTAAAGCACAGCTGGCTTTGGAAATGAGAGCTGTAGAACCTAAATTCAACCAGGAAGGAAGAATTAACATTAAAAAAGGTAGGCATCCTCTTCTGGATCCTAAAAAGGTTGTACCTATTGACATTTATTTGGGAGATCAATTTACCACGCTTCTCATTACGGGTCCTAACACTGGTGGAAAGACAGTATCTTTAAAAACCCTTGGACTTTTTACATTAATGGGACAGGCAGGGCTTCATATTCCGGCTTTTGACAATTCTGAACTGTCGGTTTTTGACCAGGTTTTTGCAGATATTGGAGATGAGCAAAGCATTGAGCAGAGTCTTAGTACTTTTTCCAGTCATATGACAAATATTGTTCATATTTTAGAAAAAGTTACGCCTAATTCTCTGGTGCTTTTTGACGAATTAGGAGCAGGAACTGACCCTACAGAAGGGGCCGCCCTTGCCATGGCAATTTTGGATTATTTGCTTAAAATGGGTGTGCGTACAGCAGCGACAACCCATTATAGTGAATTGAAGATTTATGCTTTGTCTACAGAAGGAATTGAAAATGCTTCGTCAGAATTTGATATCGAAACCCTTCGACCAACTTATAAATTGCTCATAGGAATTCCGGGTAAAAGTAATGCATTTTCTATTTCCAAACGGTTAGGACTTCCTGATTTTATCATTGATCATGCAAAACAGCTGATAGCAAAGGAAGACAAAAAATTTGAAGATTTAATTATGGATTTAGAAATCAGTAAAAAAAGTGCTCTTTATGAGCAGGACAGAGCAGCCCAATACCGCAGAGAAGCGGAAGAATTAAAGAAGCAACTGGAAAAGCAAAAGGAAAAATTGGAGGCTCAAAAAGAAAAAATTCTACTGGAAGCAAAGCAGGAAGCAAGAAGAATTTTGCAGCAATCCAAAGATGAAGCGGATAAAATTTTAAAAGAACTTCAAAAATCAGCCAGAGAAGCTCAGATAGTGATTAATCAGAAGGAAATGGAGGAAGCAAGGGGACAGCTTAGGGGAAGACTTCAGGATATTGAGGATGATTTAGCAAAAGCGGCGCTTCCTAAGAAAACTCTGAAAAAATTGCCTAAAAACCTGAAAAAAGGTGACAAAGTATTCATTTCCTCTTTGAATCAAAGCGGCATGGTTGTTGATCCTCCGGATCAAAATGGAGATGTTATGGTTCAGGCAGGCATTATGAAGATCAAGGTACACCTATCCAATTTAGCCTTGGATGAATCCGAGGAAAAGCAAGATAAAAAAACGAAAAAAATCAGTTCTACTGGGAAACCTGTAAAAGCCCTTCATATCAAGCCTGAAATAGATCTTAGAGGGCAGATGGTTGATGAGGCACTTAGCAATATAGACAAATATCTGGATGATGCGTATTTGGCTAATCTGCCTCAGGTTACGATTATCCATGGAAAAGGGACCGGAGCCTTAAGACAAGCGATTCATCAACATCTTAAAAGACATCCCCATGTAAAATCCTATAGACTAGGAAAATACGGAGAAGGGGAAACAGGTGTAACAATAGTTGAATTTAAATAAAGATCTTAGTTCAAATGTTATGTTGCATTAGATGATTCACTTTAGATATAATATAAATTACAGGCAGTTCAAAATATATCCAATGGGAGTGGTATCATGGGAATTTTTAACAGGATGGTTAATGTAATTAAAGCAAATATTAATGACTTGATTGATAAGGCAGAAGATCCGGAAAAAATGCTGGAGCAGCTCATACTGGATATGCAGGAACAATATACTGCTGCAAAAGCCCAAGTAGCGCAGGCAATTGCTGATGAAAAGAAATTGGAAAGAGAGTATGAAGAACAGCTGAAACTTCAAAATGAATGGGCTGAGAAAGCAGAACTGGCTGTTAGTCAGCAAAATGACGATTTAGCAATTAAAGCTTTAAAAAGAAAGAAAGAGCATGAAAAGCTTGCAGAAGAATATAAAATACATTTGGATGACCAAAAACAAGTTACAGAAAAATTAAAGAATTCTCTTAAGGAACTTAATGATAAAATAGAAGAAGCAAAGAGGAAAAAGGAATTATTGATTGCCAGATCCAAAAGAGCTAAAGCCCAGGAAACAGTTAATAAAACCTTTTCAGAATTAAATGATACCAGCGCATTTGATAGTTTTGCAAGAATGGAGTCTAAAATAGAAGCAATGGAAGATAAGGTGAAAGCTCAGGAAGAATTAAATAACGAGGTGTCGGAAAATACATTGGATAAAGAATTTGAGCAGCTGGAAAAAGCAAGACAGGATTTAGACGTGATGGATGAGTTGGCTGCCCTTAAGGCGAAAATGGGCAAATAGATTATAAAAAGACCCCTACATATGTAGGGGTTTAATCTATGAATGGAGGTGGGGAATATTGTCTTCCAAAATGAAAATATTAATAGTAGATGATGATGTACACATTGCTGAGTTGATTTCCCTTTATCTTGATAAAGAAGGGTATGAAACAAAGGAAGTCTATAGCGGAAAAACTGCCTTGCAGGTATTTTCATCTTTTGCACCTCATCTGGTTATACTGGATATAATGCTTCCTGAAATTGATGGATACGATGTTTGCAAAGAAATACGAAAAATGAGCAACATTCCTATTATCATGCTGACGGCTAAAGGAGAAACTTTCGATAAAGTTTTAGGACTGGAACTGGGGGCGGATGATTATATCGTAAAACCTTTTGAACCCAAAGAATTAGTTGCCAGAGTTAAAGCTGTATTAAGAAGATATGAGCCCAGAGAAGAAAACAGCAGAAAAATTATTGTACCTAATCTTACTATTGATTTAGGAAATTATTCTGTGACCTATCATGGAAAACAGATGGAGCTTCCTCCGAAAGAACTGGAGCTTTTATATTTTCTTGCATCTAATCCAAATCAGGTATTTACAAGGGAGCAGCTCTTAGACCGCATTTGGGGATATGATTATATTGGAGATACCAGAACAGTAGACGTGCATATCAAAAGAATAAGAGAGAAATTGAATCAAAAAGAAACCTGGAGTATAAAAACAGTTTGGGGGGTAGGTTATAAATTTGAAAATATCTAAGACCCTCTTTGGAAAACTTTTTACTGCATATATGGGAATCATTTTAGGAAGTTTTATTCTGCTGGCTGCGATTTTATCCCAAGCTTTTGAAAGGTATTTTATCAACCAAAAAGAAGAGATCATGCTGGAGCAGGGAGAAAAAATAACAATGCAGTATGCGAAAGCATATTATACAGGAATCATGGACTTAGAACAGCTCAAATTCGAAATGGAAGTGTTGGACAAATATTTGGATTCTATGATTTGGATTGTGGATGCCAACGGCAGAATTTATGTAGTTTCAAGAACAGAAAATAAATCCTGGATAGGTCAAAAGTTAACATTTGCACATATTTCTGAAGTATTTGAAGGGAAAATAGTTACGATCAAAGGAAATTTCGGAGGCTACTTTAAAGAACCTGTACTTACTATAGGTTATCCAATTCAAATAGACGGTAAAACTTATGGTGCATTGTTTATGCATACCCCTATCCCTGAAATTCAAAGAACTGTACAAGAATTATATAAAATTACTTTGTTATGCCTAGGATTGTCCGGATTACTTGCCTTTATGTTTATATACTATTTATCCAGGCGGATTACAAATCCATTGAAAGAAATGAACGAAGTAGCCAAGGTAATTGCCGGAGGAGACTTCCAAAGGAAACTCGATGTTATTGGAGAAGATGAAGTGGCTGAATTGGCTGGCAGCTTTAATTATATGGCGGAGGAGCTGAATAAGTTAGAAGAATTAAGGCGAGGATTTATTGCAAATATATCTCATGACCTTCGCTCACCGCTTACGTCGATTCAAGGCTTTGTACAAGCCATATTGGACGGAACCATTCCACAGGAAAAACAGACGAAATACCTTGAAATCGTGTTAGATGAAACGCGCCGGCTTACTAAAATGACAAATGACATCATGGATTTAACTAAGATGGAAAGCGGGCAAATGGAATTAAAAAAAGATCAGTTTGAAGTCAATGATCTGATCAGAAGAGTATTGGATAAATTTGAAAAGAGAGTATTGGATAAAAAGGTTGAGCTTAATTTAATATTAGCCGAAGAAAGAACCATGGTTTTTGCGGACAGGGAGCAGATCCAAAGAGTCATCTATAATCTTTTGGATAATGCGGTGAAATTCGTTCCGGAAGAAGGAAAGATATGGGTTGAAACAACCCGCGCTAGTAATAAGGTATTTATATCTGTCAAGAATAGCGGTGATCCTATTCCACAGGAAGATTTGCTTTATATCTGGGACAGATTTCATAAAGGGGATAAATCCAGAGGAAAAGATAAGACCGGAATGGGTTTAGGGCTTTCGATTGTTAAGCAGATTCTTAAAAATCATGGGGAAGCGATTAAAGTAGAAAATCTTGAAGAAGGAGTAGCCTTTACCTTTACTTTGGAGCTGAAAAACTAAAGCGTGCGATAGCACGTTTTTTTTATTGTATAGGAAATACCTCCGAATTTCCTATACAATAAAAAGCCTTGTATTTATAAAGATTTACAAATAGTTCATATTTTATTCAAAACTGATAGATATAATATAATCATCAAGTAAGAATTGTGGAGGAGGTAATAACATGGATGAATTTCATGGAATGGACCGAGAGAAAGAAATTGATGAAGGTATTATAGACGTAAATGAAACGCGTACAGTAGATGTTGAACCTCATTACTATACTCAAACTATTAAAACAGAAACGAAAAAGCCAAGATTCAAGAAGATGACGGCTCTTTTGATCGCTCTTGGAATAGTTGTAGGGGGATCGTCAGTAGGACTGGGCATAGGGTTGGCAAAACCATTTAATGAACTCTTACTGCAACCGGCATTACAAGCACTTAACGAGAAATACTTTGGCAATACACAAGTAGAAGAAGATATGGAAGAACCATTTTCATTTGATAATATTAAAACCAGTGAGGGAGAAGAAGGTTCGGCTGAAATAGCTCCTGTATCCTATTTATCGGGACAAGTAAGTATTCCTGAAATTGCCAAAAAAATAGGTCCTTCAGTGGTATCAATTAAAAGCCGTTATACGGTAACTGATTGGTGGAATGCACAATACCAACAGGAAGGTACCGGTTCAGGTATTATATTTAATGTTACTTCAAATGAAGTAATGATTGTGACCAATTACCATGTTATTGAAAAAGCACAAAATCTGGTGGTTACCTTTTTAGGAAGTTATTCCGCACCGGCAACTGTAGTAGGAGCAGATTCTCAAACTGACTTAGCAGTCGTAAAAGTATTAAAAAGTGATTTGCCGGATGAAATTAGAGGACAGGTTAAAGCTGCTCCTTTTGGAGATTCTGATGAATTAGAAGTAGGAGAACTGGCAGTAGCTATAGGGAACCCCTTGGGAGAAGCTTACAGCAATACAGTTACTGCAGGAGTAATCAGTGCGCTCAATCGTACCGTCCAGCTTACAGATAAAGAAATGACTTTAATTCAGACAGATGCAGCAATCAACCCCGGAAACAGCGGTGGAGCTTTAGTGGGAAGCAAAGGAGCAGTGATTGGGATTAATACTGTCAAATTAGTTGATACCAGTGTTGAAGGCATGGGTTTTGCAATTCCAATTAATGATGCAAAACCGATTATTGAAGAATTAGTGAACAAAGGCTCTGTTTCAAGACCTTATCTTGGTATTCTGGGACAAGATATAACGGAGGATACAGCTCAATTATACGAAATTCCTATAGGTGTTTTAGTGCGTGAAGTATATCAAGGCAGTGGAGCTTATGCAGCAGGAATCAGAGCAGGAGATATCATTATTGAATTTGACGGACATAAGATTACAACTATGGCACAGCTGACAAAGATTATAGAATCTCATAAAGTAGGGGATAAAATTCAAGTTAAGATCGTAAGAGGAGGAACCACAAAGAAAACTGTTACAGTTCAGCTTCAGGATAAAAGTAAAGTAAATCGTTAACAGGAGGCGAACAGTGTTTAGGCGAACATTGTTCGCTTTTTTTATTGTATAGGAAATTCCTCCGGATTTCCTATACAATAAAAAACCCTCTGAGCAGGATGCACATTCGCACATATCGTATTTTGTCGGCTTTGCCGACCGTGCTCCGCGCGAGAGTTTCGCGAGCGAAACTCTTTCTTGTGAAAATAAAAGTTCGCTTTGCCCATAAAGGATAAAACTTTCTTATAAAAATGATGTTTCAATGACATATAGCATTTAAGTTCAATATTAGGTATAATCATAAACATATGGAGACAAATTTTAATTGAAACTACTTCAATCATATTTTGTTTGCCAGAATAGATTACACAATTCATGCCGTGAATAAACTTAATAGAGTGTGTAATCTATAAGAAGCTTTGACGCAAAGTCAAAGGATTTTGAATGGAGGATTTTGATGCGGTATTTAAAGGACATTAGAGATGGCGAACAGGTAATAGGACATTACCTTTGCAAACAGAAGCAAACCTTAAAGTCAAGAACAGGGAAGCCTTACATATCCCTAAAGCTGCAGGATAAAACAGGTTTGGTGGATGCAAAGATTTGGGATATACACAATGAGATCGAGGAATTTGAGGAAAACTCTTTTATAAAGATAGATGGAATTGTCAGTGTATTTCAAGGGGAATATCAGATCAGTATTCGAAGGCTCAGGCTTAGTATGGAAGGGGAATATGATCCTATGGACTATGTTCCCTGTACGGATAAAGATATCAACGGAATGCTTGAAAAATTAAGAGGATATATAGATAAAGTTGAAAATCCATATATTAAAAAGTTGCTTCAAAGCTTTTTTGTGGAGGATGAAGCTTTTTTAAGCAAATTCACATATCATTCCGCTGCACGAAGTGTGCACCACAGCTATATGGGAGGATTACTGGAACATACCTTATCTGTTGTGGAATATGCGAATTTTTTATCTCATTATTACTCCAGTTCCAATCATGACATCGTGATTGCCGGTGCAATGCTCCATGATATTGGAAAGATAGAAGAACTGTCTGATTTTCCGATGAATGATTATACGGATCTTGGACAGCTTTTAGGACATATTATGATTGGAGCAGAGATGGTAGGGAAGAAAATCAGCCAGATAAAGAATTTCCCTCCTAATTTGGAAGCGCTTATAAAGCATTGCATTTTGGCACATCATGGAGAATTTGAATATGGTTCTCCCAAACGTCCCAAAACCATTGAAGCCATGATTATTCATTGTGCAGATAATACGGATGCTAAGATTAAACTATTCGATGAAGCCATTATGGGGGATCATTCCAAGGGCAGCTGGGTTGGCTTTAACAGAATGCTGGGAAGAAATATTAGAAAGAGCGATTTTTAATCAGGTGATGCTATGCATAATGACAGCAGAACCATATCCGCCGGAGAGATTAATAAGTATGTTTACTGCCCTTATCAATGGTATTATACAAGACTATTTGGCAATAAAAAATTAAGAGAATTAGTAAAAAGAAGAAATGAAGAATATGGATATGAATATACGGAAATGAGCCATTTCCAAAAAGGAAATCGCTTTCATAACCGCTATCATTTTCGATATAAACTGAAGAAACTTGTTCTTACTTTATTAGGCATTGCTTGTGTACTGATTCTGGGTGCTCTTCTTTTTTGGGTGATGAGATATGAATAGCTTATACATGATATGGGGGATATCTTTTTTACTGGGTATATCCCTTTTATTTCTGATATTTAAGAAACCGGATATTCAGGTTAAAAGGCCGAAGATAGGGGTTTTTGGGGCGGATATTATATACACGGACCAAAAGGAAAAAAATAAGGATCCAAATATAGAATATGGTACAATATTATATTCGGAAAAATATGATCTTCAGGGGAAACCGGACTATATTTTCCAAAAAAGATGGAGCAAAAACTTGATTCCTGTTGAATTAAAAAGCGGTACCATTAATGAAAATGACATAAATCCCCATGAAGGAGATATGATGCAGCTGGCAGCCTATTTTCTGATCATTGAAGACGTGTATGGGAAAAGGCCTAAAGAGGGACGGCTCATATACAGCAATTATATGTTTGTTATAAAGAATACATGGAGTTTAAGAAAGAAAACGAAGCAAATTTTAGCCCAGATGCGGGATATGCTTAAAACTGGAGAACAAAATGTCAATCCAAGCTTTATAAAATGCCGATATTGTATATGTAGAGATACAGTATGTGAGCATTATAATGGAGAGGATTGATATTGTGAAAAAAGATGATAAAACCAAGTCAAATATTAAAAAGTTAATCAATAAAGCAGAACCAAAAGTGGAACAACCATCAGATTCCATATGGGATAAAAAAGATCCTTTGGAAGAAGCTTTAAGAAAAAGTGATGATGAAGTACTGGCAAAAGCGATCAGAGAGCTTCTTAACAAGGATTTACTGAACTAGAAACAACGGAGGAACAATACAATGGATGAATTGCCAATCAGCAAAAATATGCATTTTGAGATGACCATAGAGGACATAGGTTCAAAAGGAGAAGGCATAGGAAAAATCAAAGACTTTACAATCTTTGTTGAAGGTGGATTACCGGGAGATAAAATAGAGGTAAGAATTGTGAAGGTGAAGAAAAGCTATGGATATGGGAAACTAATTCGCATCATAGAAGCTTCACCCTTGAGAGTTACTCCCCTTTGCCCCCATGCCAGAAGGTGTGGTGGATGCCAGATCCAGCATTTTGATTATCAGGCTCAACTGGATTTTAAGAGAAAAAAAGTGGAAGATAGTATAGAACGAATAGGGAAACTTACAGATGTTGTTGTTCATCCTACCTTAGGGATGAAAGA
Organism: Defluviitalea raffinosedens; assembly: GCF_016908775.1. NCBI lineage: Bacteria > Bacillati > Bacillota > Clostridia > Lachnospirales > Defluviitaleaceae > Defluviitalea > Defluviitalea raffinosedens. The sequence continues at coordinate 44,563 of NZ_JAFBEP010000025.1, forward strand.
ACCCTTTTACTATAGAAACAAGGCACAGTTTCCGGTAAAGATGAAAGATGGAAAGGTGCAAATCGGTTTTTACGCTCAAAGAAGTCATGACATTGTGGATATTCCAAAATGTTATATACAGGACCCCATAAATGACGAAATCATTAAGATCATGAGAAACTATATAGAAACCTATAATGTACCTGTGTACGATGAGGAAAAACATAAGGGCCTTATCCGCCATATCTTGACAAGAGTAGGTTTTAAGACGAAAGAATTTATGGTTTGCATTGTTATCAACGGAAAAGATATTCCTCATAAAGATCAACTGATCGCCCAGCTTACCAAAATCCCAAATATGAAAAGCATTGTCCTGAATCACAATACTCAAAAAACCAATGTTATATTAGGAGATACCATCACGACATTATGGGGACAAGACTATATCACCGACTATATTGGGGATGTAAAATTTGAAATATCCCCACTGTCATTCTTTCAGGTAAACCCCATGCAGACAAAGGTGCTTTATGAAAAAGCTTTGGAATATGCGAAGCTTAACGGGGATGAAACGGTATGGGATGCATATTGTGGTATTGGAACCATTTCATTATTCCTTGCCAAAAAAGCAAAGAAAGTATACGGGGTAGAAATCGTCGAAGCAGCCATTGAAGATGCAAGAAGAAATGCAAAAATCAATCATATAGATAATGTAGAATTTTTCGTAGGAAAAGCTGAAGAAGTCATCCCTGCACTCTATGAAGAAAAAGGCATCAAAGCGGATGTCATCGTCGTAGATCCCCCAAGAAAAGGCTGCGACGAAACCCTGCTTGAAACCATGGCCAAAATGGAACCCAAGCGAATCGTTTATGTCTCCTGTGACCCAGGAACTTTGGCGAGGGATTTAAAAATCTTAAGTGAAAAAGGATATAAAGTTGAAGAAGCTCAGCCAGTAGACATGTTTGCCCATAGTGTGCATGTAGAGACGGTAGTTAGGCTTTCACGTCAATAAGTGAGATTGAGATATGTAATATTTATAAAAGATATAGTTTTGCCTACGATTTGCCAACGGAAAAATTTCGCCGTTGGCAAATTACTATTTCAAATATATTAACTGTAAAAAATTCAATAAAGAAATGATTATTTAACTCATGCTTTTACGTCAGATTTTAGAAACAGTTTATCCATTGGGTAGGTTTTAATAGTGATGAGTTTTATAGACGAATTTATTCATGAATATTTTGCCTAGTCCAGTCAAGGGATTTCGCGGGTTTTCAGCAATTTATTATACCAGATTAATTGAAAGACAAAGAAAAGCAAGAATAAGAAGGGAAGAAGCAAAATAAATGTTATTGTTATATATAGAATATGTGGGGGTGGAAATCGGTATATGAGAGAAAAGTTATTGAAAATGATGGAAGATTTAGTTAATGGGGAGTATGACTGTAATGATTTTTCTTATGATTTTCCGCATGAAATGTTTGAATTAGAAGATGAAGCTTTATTAGAAGCTCTAGATGATATGCCAGAAATATGTGCTGCTTATGATCCTTATAAAGAGGATGAAGAAGAGCTACTAAATGATGAAGAACTTATAGAAAAAGTTAGAGAAATATACAGCAGAATAGGGAATCAATAGTATAATCAGTAGGGACGGTTCTTTTTGATTATATGAAGAAGCTGACTGTGGCTTTTTGAAACTGAACTAAATTGAAGGGAGAAGTAAGTACATGGCAAATATCATAACAAGCGTTAGAATCCTGTGCAGTATTGCGTTGTTGTTCTGTACAGCACTTTCTCCTACGTTCTATATATTGTATCTATTGGCAGGGGTCACTGATATGGTTGATGGGATAGTAGCAAGAAAGACAAATACCGTCAGTGAATTTGGCTCTAAGCTAGACACCATTGCAGATTTTGTTTTTGTTGTAGTATGCCTTATAAAGTTGATTCCAGCATTGGATATTCCTGTATGGCTTTATTTATGGATCGGTGCCATTGTAGCAATAAAGGTTATCAACTTGGTTTCTGGATTTATTGTACAGAAGAAGTTTGTGGAAGAACATACCATTATGAATAAGGTTACTGGCTTAATGCTATTTATCCTTCTGCTGACCTTAAGTATTGTCGATTTGAAATACAGTGCAATTATAGTTTGTACTGTTGCAACATTTGCAGCTATTGAAGAAGGCCGTTTTATTAGGTCCGGCACTATAACCGATGATTTACCTATTAAAGAGTGGTGTTAGTATATTAGTGTAGACACAAAAAGCCGAACACCTTAAAATATAAAAAGGGAAGGAAGTGTCTACAATGGCAAAAGGGCAAAAGTA